>CAIXSE010000035.1 GCA_903921965.1 uncultured Thermoleophilia bacterium
AAGGAGAACCTCGACTTCGCCGGCGCCGTCGAGTACCTCGCCGACCGCTACGGCATCCGGCTGGAGTACGAGGAGGGCAGCCCGCGCGGCGACGCCGAGCGCCGGCGCCGCGACCGGCTGCGCTCGCTGCTCGAGCACGCCACCGCCTACTACGAGCGCGTGCTCTGGGAGAGCAAGGCGGCCGCGCCGGCCCGCGAGTACCTCGCGCGGCGCGGCCTCGGCGAAGACGTCTGCCGCGCCTTCCGCGTGGGCTTCAGCAAGCCGGGGTGGGAGACCCTGCGCGACGCCGCCCAGACGAAGAAGTTCACCGACCAGGAGCTGCTCGACGCCGGCCTGGTCGTCCCCGGCCGGCAGGCGCGCCCGTACGACCGCTTCCGCGGGCGCATCATGTTCCCGCTCGCCGACGACCGCGGGCGCACGCTGGGCTTCGGCGCCCGCACCATGGGCGACGAGAAGCCCAAGTACCTCAACTCGCCCGAGACCGCGCTGTACCACAAGAGCGAGGCCCTCTTCGGCCTGCACAAGGCCAAGGCCGCGGCCGCGCGCGAGGACCGCGCGTTCATCGTCGAGGGGTACACCGACGTCATGGCGCTCGCCCAGGCCGGCGTCGAGAACAGCGTCGCCAGCATGGGCACGGCGCTCACCGAGCAGCAGCTCACGCGCCTGTCCCGGGTCACGCGCAGCCTCTACCTGTGCTACGACGCCGACGCCGCCGGTATCGGCGCCATGGACAGGGCCCTGCGGCTGGCTCGCCCCATGGGCCTCAGCCTGCACGTGGTGCGCATCCCCGACGGGCTCGACCCGGCCGACTACGTGCTCTCCGGCGCCGGTCGTGAAGGATTCGAGCGGCTTGTCGCCGAAGCACAGACTTTGTTACAATTCCACGTCCGTTTGGCGCTCGCCACTCACGACCTCGACAAGCCCGATGGCCGGGCACGCGCAGTAGCGCGACTGAAGGAGGTCCTCTCCGAGGCGGCGACGCCGATCGAGCGCGACGAGGAGCTGCGGTACATCGCCGATGTGCTGCAGCTCTCGGCTGAGAGCGCGGGCTACCTGCTGAAGGCCGGCGGACCCCCGGAAGACGGGCGCGCCGCCGCGCAGGGCCGCCGCACACCGCCGCAGGGCGGGCGTACGACGGCCGCCATCGGCGGCGCGCACGAGCTCGAGGTGCGGTTCCTCGCCGGCTGCCTTGCCAGGCCGGAGAAGGGACGCGAGGTGCTCGCCGGTCTCGACGAAGGCTTCTTCTCGTCGGCCGGGACGCGTGCGGCAGTAGGGTCTGTGAAAGCACGGTTGGAGGCTCCTGAGGCGGGGAATACCCTGCAAGCACGCGAGGACGGGGCATCCGGCGACGACGGGACGGTGCTCGCTGAGGTCATCGTGCGCTCCGGTCGCGAGCGCTTCACCGACGCGGTGGTGCAGGAGCTGTTCCTCCGTCTGCAGGACGCGCAGCTGGGAAGGGTGATAGCGCGGCTCAAGGTCGCGATGCAGGGTGACGAGACAGAGAAGCAGGCACGGGAGCTGGCGAAGCTCGAGGCGGCGCGGCGGCGACTGCGCGATGCGCTGAGAGCGATTCCCGTGGATGAAGAATCCCAAGAAGGGTAGGGACGGACGTTTTGACCGAATTCGCTGAAGACCGCAGCAAGCCGGCGGAACCCGCCGAGATGGCCATCGACGAGGTCCGTCTGCTCGTGGAAGAGGGGCGCGAGCAGGGGTACCTGGCCGGCGATCACATCGCCGAGGCCCTTCAGGACGTCGAGCTCACGCCCGACCAGATCGACAACATCTACAACATCTTCGCAGAGGCCAACATCGACATCATCGAGGGCGATGTGGTGGCCGGCGAAGAGCCCGCCGAGGCCAAGGCGGAAGAAGAGGTGCCGATCAAGCTCGACCTCTCGGTCAAGACGCCCACCAACGACCCGGTCCGCATGTACCTCAAGGAGATCGGCAAGGTCCCGCTGCTGACCGCCGAAGAAGAGGTGTCGCTGGCCAAGCGCATCGAGCGCCGCGACATGGAGGCCAAGCGCAAGCTCATCGAGGCAAACCTGCGTCTCGTCGTCTCCATCGCCAAGCGCTACGTGGGGCGCGGCATGCTGTTCCTGGACCTCATCCAGGAGGGCAACCTGGGCCTCATCCGCGCCGTCGAGAAGTTCGACTACCGCAAGGGCTACAAGTTCAGCACCTACGCCACCTGGTGGATCCGCCAGGCGATCACCCGCGCCATCGCCGACCAGGCCCGCACCATCCGCATCCCGGTGCACATGGTCGAGACGATCAACAAGCTCATCCGCGTGCAGCGCCAGCTCCTGCAGGACATCGGCCGCGAGCCGACGCCGGAGGAGATCGCGGCCGAGATGGGCACCACGCCGCAGAAGGTGCGCGAGATCCTCAAGATCAGCCAGGAGCCGGTCAGCCTCGAGACGCCCATCGGCGAAGAAGAGGACTCCCAGCTGGGCGACTTCATCGAGGACGAAGACGCGACGATGCCGGTCGAGGCCGTGAGCGAGATCATGCAGAAGGAAGAGCTCAACATGGTCCTCGGCACGCTCACGCACCGCGAGCGCAAGGTCATCGAGCTGCGTTTCGGCCTCAAGGGCGAGCACCCGCGCACGCTCGAAGAGGTGGGGCAGAAGTTCGGCGTCACGCGCGAGCGCATCCGCCAGATAGAGGCCAAGACGCTGGCCAAGCTCAAGGCGTACCGCGACTCCCAGCGGCTGCGGGACTTCCTCGACTAGCCGGCGGAGCGGCGCTAGCGAGGGGTGGGGGCGGAGCCGCACCCCTCACTGAGCACCGCAGCGTGATCGGCGCGAAGCGTCGGGGCGCGCAGGCGGCTCAACGTCGGGTGAGGCGCAGAGGCACCCGACACTAGACCTCTCCAGGTTGAGAGGATGTCGCGGTCCGCGCGTTTGTCCCACTGCACGCGGTGGCCTATACTTCTGCGGCTGGAGCGGTCCTCGGTAGCTCAATGGTAGAGCATTCGGCTGTTAACCGAAGGGTTGTAGGTTCGAGTCCTACCCGAGGAGCCATGTGACGAACGGGGCGCCGCGACCTGAGGGTCGCGGCGCCCCTTCCGCGTACGGCGCCGCGCGGCAGCGCGCGGCGCCGCCTGCCTTCATGCATCTTCACGCCTGCCCGAAGCCCGCAGCGGGTACACAGTGCGCAACCGCTGCCGGACCCCGGGTCCGGCGGACGCGAGGTGAGGAGGGGATCATGGCGGACTCGATCGACGAGGTGAAGAAGGCTGCCGAGGCCGACGCGGGCTCGGACGACAGGTTCAACAAGCTCGTGAACTCCCTTGGCGGCACCGCCACGGCGAGCGCCGTGTTCGGCGACCCCGTCGAGAAGGGTGGCGTCACCATCGTACCGGTGGCGCGCGTGCGCTTCGGCGTGGGCGGCGGGTTCGGGCGCGGCCCGGGCAAGAAGAAGCGCGACGAGGAAGCGCCCGACCAGGTGGGCTACGGCCAGGGCGGCGGCGTGCAGGCCACGCCGGTCGGGTACATCGAGATCGCCGGCGGCCAGGCCGAG
>CAIXSE010000036.1 GCA_903921965.1 uncultured Thermoleophilia bacterium
CCTGCGGCGACTGCTCTCCATCGGCACGCCGGGCAGCCGCGACTTCGTCGGCCTGGACGTCAGCTCACCGGGCGAGGCCGAGTACGGCCTGGCGCACGGGTGGCCGGCGGCGGAGCTGAGCTACACCGGGACGAACGTGAGTGACGGGGACATCGACGTCCTGCTCGAGCACGACGTGCACGTGAACCTCGACCTGATCAGCCAGATCGACAGGTACGGACGGCGGGACCGCGGCGGGACCATCGGCCTGCGCGTGAACCCTCGCGTCAGCGCCGTGAGGCCCGGCAGCGAGTCCAGCTACTACAGCGGCGAGGCGGCGACCAAGTTCGGCATCTACCCCGAGCGGCTGGACGAGGCGCTCGGGGTGGCGCGCGACCACGACCTCACCGTGGACACGATCCACTTCCACGTGAGCCACCACCTCTTCGACGAGGGCCTGCCGGAGTTCTCCGCCGCGGCGGCGGCCGTGGCCGCCATGACGCGGCGTGCCATCGAGGCCGGCTGCCCCATCCGCGAGGTCAACGCCGGCGGCGGCCTCGCGGCGGTGATGCACCAGGGCCAGCGCCCGCTCGACCTCGACGCCTACGCCGGCGTGCTCGCCGAGCACTTCGGCCCGCTCGGCGTGACCATCTCGTGCGAGCCCGGCGAGTCGGTGACGAAGAACGCCGCGATCGCTCTGGCCGAGGTCGTGACGGTCGAGGACAGGAGCAAAGCCGGCGACGGCAGCGCCGTCTTCGCCGGCCTCACCGCCGGCTGGTACGCCGTCCACCTGCGCTTCATCTACCGCGAGGACGTCGAGGCCGTGCTGTGCCGGGCGGCGGACGCCCCCCGCACGGCCCGGTACACCCTCTCCGGCCACATCAACGAGGGTCCCGACCTCTTCAACCTCGACTACCCGCTCCCGCCGCTCGCGGAGGGCGACGTCCTCGCCCTGCTCGGCGTCGGCTGCTACTGCCAGGCCAACTGGCACACCCACTGCCTGCGCCCCGTGCCGGAGGTCGTCTGGCTGGAGGACAGGCTGCCGGCGTGACGGCGGCAGACGACGGGAGGGGCGGCGAGACGAGCGACGAGACGGGTGACGCGAAGGCGCGCCGAGACCCGGCAGGACGGCGCCCAGCCCTCGCGGCCGGCGCCCCGGCCGGTGCGTTCGAAGTGGCCGCCGCAACGCATCGCCGTGATGGTCGCGCTGCCGGTCCTGCTGGCTCTGGTGATCCACCTGAAGGTCACCGGCGTCGTCTGAGCGACCCGGCGCCCGGGCTCAGGTGCCGGGGACCGGTGCGTCCTCGGGGTAGCCGTAGCTCTCCCAGTAGCCGGAACGCTGCTCGTCGGTGACCTCGAGGCGTGAGACCCACTTCACGTTCTTGTAGCCGAGCTGCACAGGCACGACCAGCCGCAGCGGACCGCCGTGGTCGTGCGGCAGCGGCTCGCCCGCCAGCGTGTCGGCCAGCAGCGTCTCCGGGTGCCGGATCAGGTCGAGCGGCAAGGTGCTGAAGTAGTCGCCCGACTCGGCGTGCACGACGACGAACTTCGCCTCGGGACGCACGCCGGCCTCGTCGAGCAGCACGCTCGGAGCCACTCCTCCCCAGTGGACGTTGGTCACGCCCCAGCCTTCGACGCAGTGGAAGTCGACGGTCTCGTCGACGCGCGCCAGGCCCTGCCACGTCGCGTAGTCGACGGTGAGCGGTGTGTCGACCAGGCCGTCGACCTTGACGGTCCACTGGGACAACGGGGTCTCCGGCACGCGATCGACGCTGCGCACCGGGAAGGGCCCGAGCCGGTCCTTCACGGCGTCGCCGACCGACGACACCGCCGAGCCGGCAGGACCGCTCAGCGCCCGGAACGCCGCCACCACGCCCACCAGGCCGGCGGCGAAGGCGCCGCCCAGCACGAGGATCCGGCGGCGCGTGTACCGCATCGACCTGACCGGCTCGTCCTGCCGCGGTGCGTCCCCGGATGGTTCCGCCGCCTCCAGCTCGCGCTGCTCCAGATCGCCCTGCTGCTCGTCCATCGCGCTGACCGCCTGTTCCGCTCACTCGTTTGGAGTGTTACCACACTCTACCGCTGAGTACGCACGAGGCGGCCTTGGGGTGCACTCGCCGGCGAGAGGGCACGGAGCGGCGGCCGGCCTTCTGCAACTCCCCGCCATCCGGCTCCGTACGCGGGGGCGGCGGCCCTTCCGGCCGCCGCCCGCCGCACCTCCGTCCCGCCGCCCGCGCTCGGCGGCGTTGTCGTGGGCCGGAACGACGGCGAGGCGGCCCGACGGCCCCCCGCCCCGGCCCGGTCACCGAGCCGCTACGAAGTGATCCCTCCCTTCCCAGGGTCGTCGTCACTCAAGGGCATGTTGACCATCTCGGTCACCACGTCGGTGCCGAGCATCTTGCCGGCCTCGCCGGCGGCCATGCCCTCCATGGCCACCGCTTCCGCCGGGGACTCGTCGATCTCGTGGATGGTCACGCTCAGGTCCACCCCGCGAGCCCGCTGGATGAGGTACACGATGATTCCGACGATCAGGATGACGACGATCGAGAAGACCACCAGGTAGTTGTCGTACCAGGCCGCCGTGGGCGTGCGCGGCCAGGCCAGGTTGATGATCATGAACACGCCGTACACGAACGCGATGATGTTGACCGGCCAGCCCCAGCCCTTGAGGTTGAAGTAGGCCTTCTCCTTCGGCCAGCCGCGCCCGCGTGCGATGAGGCCGCCGAACACGACCATCTGGTAGGCGATGTAGGTGCCGGCGGTGGCCCACGCGGTGACGCGGGCGATGGCGATGAACGGGCTGCTGCCACCCAGGTTCACGTAGAGGAGCACGACGACCGCTGCGACGCCGACGAAGAGCGCGGACGTCATCGGCGTGCGTGTACTGGGGTGCACGTAGGCGAAGAACTTCGACGCCGGGATCATCTTGTCGCGCCCGTAGGCGAACAGCAGGCGCGTCGTGGCGGCCTGGATGGCCAGACAGCAGACGGTGATGGCGGCGATCACCGCGACCAGGAACGCGTCGGTGACCCACGTCGGGAAGTGCGCGTTGAAGATGTAGGCGATCGCGTTGAAGCCCTCGGCCTGCGTCTTCGCCACGTCCGGGATGGCCAGCACCATGGCGATGAGCCAGAAGGCGCTGAGCACGGCGGTGATGCCGATGGCGAACAGCATGGCGCGCGGCACTTCGCGCGTGGGGTTCACCGTCTCCTCGGCGAGGCCGCCGGCGGAGTCGAAGCCGTACAGCACCCAGGCGCCGGTGAGCATGCTGGCGAGGAAGGCGCTGCCCCAGCCGAACAGGGCGTCTTTGCCGACACCGGGCGTGGTGTCGAACAGCACGCTCAGGGTCTGGTGGTCGCCCTTGCCGAAGATCACGGCGATGTACAGGGCGACGGCGATGACGACGAGACCGATGATCTCGGTCACCGTCCCGATGTTGTTGAAGAACGCCGTGACCTTCACGCTCAGGATGTTGAGGACCATCGGCCCGAGTGCGAAGCAGATGGCGATGATCAGCAGCTGCTGGTTGGTCCCCGCCCAGCCCATCAGCGCACAGACGATGGGCGCCACGCCGAACGCCACGGCGGCCACGGTGGCCAGCAGCGCCCAGGCGAACATCCAGGCCACGAACCAGCCGTAGGTGCCGCCCATGAACCGCTTCGCCCACTGGTACACGCCGCCGGCCAGCGGGTAGTGCGAGGCGGCTTCGGCAAACACGAGGGCGACCATGAACTGGCCGAACACGATGATGGGCCACTGCCAGATGAGGCCGGCCGGGCCGCCGATGTCCAGGCCGTAGTAGAAGAGCGCGTAGAAGCCGTTGGTCGCCGAGATGAAGCTGAAGGCGATGGCGAAGGTGGAGAAGAAGCCGAGGGAGCGCTTGAGTTCCTGGCTGTAGCCGAACTTCGCGAGCTGCTCCTGGTCGCGCTTGTGCTGCGCGTCCATCTCGTCGTGGAACAGGTGATGCGCGTGATGCTCTTCCGCCACTTGCGACCCCCCAGATACGCGTGGTCAGGAAATGCAGAAAGGGGCCGGCCGACGCGAAGCCCCGGCCGGCCGGCTCGGGTGTCACGTCAACGGCGCCCCCTCACATCACGGAACAGCAACGTCGAATCGCCGCGATTCTACGCGGCAGAGGGCGCCGGGGGAAGGGCGGATTCGGCAGGAGCGGGCGACGCAGGCCCCCGGCCGGACGTCGCGCAGCGGCCCCGGGGCGGCGGCCCGCGCAGGCGCACCGGCCAGCGAACGCCGCAGGCCCTTCGACCGGCGGTGGTCCGCACGCGCACCGGCTACTGGTTCTCGAGCAGCTCGTCCTCGTACACGTCGCGCACGACGCGCGCCGGCACGCCCATGAGCACCTTGCGAGCGGGCGCGTCCTTCGTCACCACGGCCCCGGCGGCGATGAAGGCCTCCTCGCCGACTTCGATCCCGGGGCACAGGACGACGCCGCCGCCGACGCGGGCGCCGCGGCGGATGGTCGCGCCCTTGATCAGCTTGTGCCGCTTCTCGGTGCGCCCCATGAAGTTGTCGTTGGTGGTCTGCACGCACGGGGCGATGAAGCAGCGGTCCTCGATCGTCATGTACGCGGTGATGTACACGTTGGTCTGGATCTTGGTGCCGTCGCCGATCGTCGTGTCGTTCTCGACGACGCTGCCACGGCCGACGACGACGCACTCGCCGAGGGTGCAGCGCTCGCGCACGCCGGCGTAGTCGCCGAGGATGCAGCCGGCGCCGAGGGTGGTGCCGCGGTAGGCCACGGCGCCGGTACTGACGACGCAGCCGGCGCCGAGCGTGAGCGGCGGCAGCTCGCCGCGCTTCGCGGTGCTCGACGGCGAGAGGCTCGGCACCTTGCCGAGCACGGCGCCGTCCTGGACGAAGCAGCCGTCGCCGATCACGGTGTCGTCGTACACCACGACGTTGGCGCCGAACACCACGCCGTCGCCGATGCGCACGTTCTCGCCGAGCAGCAGGTTGTGGCCCAGCTCTGAGGGGGTGAGCGTCATGTGAGCCTCCGGATAGGCAGGGTGGCCGGCGGAGCGGCGGACGAGTGACGGCGAGGCGGCCGGACGGTCAGGGCCGGGCGCCCGTCAGGCGAGCTCGGCCGTCTTCACCGGACGGCCGCCCTCGCGCAGGCTCAGCTCCATGGCGTCGAGCACCTTGACCACGTTGAGCGCGTCGCGGCCGTCGCTGCGCGGCGTCGTGTCGTTGACGATGGCGTCGACGAAGTGCTGGCACTCGACGCGCAGCGGCTCGTCGTTGCCGATCTTCGGGATGTAGATGTCGCCGAAGTGCAGGGTGACGAACTCACCGTACGTCTCGAACTTGGTCCGCGTCGTGGTCGCGCCCTTGTCGTAGATGGTGAGCTTGCGCTCCGACTCCATGTCGTCGAACACGACCATCTTCTTCTCGCCGACCACGGTGATCTTGCGGCTCTTGTGCGGGTCGAGCCAGCTCACGTGCAGGTGGCCGACCATGCCGTTGGCGTAGCGGATGTAGCCGAAGACCACGTC
>CAIXSE010000037.1 GCA_903921965.1 uncultured Thermoleophilia bacterium
CGCGACCGCGCTCTGGGCCTCCTTCCTCAACGACTACGGCTCCCCGCTCAAGCTGTACGAGTACATGGCGCTGGCGAAGCCGGTCGCGATCGGCGGAGGAGGGGTACAGCCGGCCGGCGTCGTCACCGGCAGCGGCTGCGGCGCCGCCGTCGCCGCGCGGGACCCTGAGGCGCTAGCCGCCGCGGCCGTCACGCTCCTCTCCCTGCCGGAGGAGGAGCGCCGGAGCATGGGCGAGCGCGGACGCCGCCACGTGCTCGAGCACTCGACGTGGTCGCGCGTGGCCGAACAGTTCCTGACGGCCGCGGTCGCCATGACGCGCGCGTCCGTCTCACAGAAAGGAGCCTGACGTGGGCATCGTGCGCGGTCTGGCCCGGCCGCGACACGAGCGAGTTCTCGGCCCGCGTGCCCGGCGCCCACCGTCGGCGGCCGGCGCTGCCGGACCGGTACCGGCGCCGTCGTCCTGCCGGGCACACGGCTCGGGGACGGCGTGACCGTGAAGCGCGGGCTCCCGCCGCGCCGGCGCCGGGGTCCCCGCCCACCTCCTGCGGCAGGACGAGGTCCGGCCCGCCGGGCGAGCCCACCCCCGCTCACCCCTCCCGGCCGGCCTGCGACGCGCTCACGCGCACGCGCAGCAGCCGCCAGTACAGGCCGAAGTTGAGCGCGTACGAGGCGACCGTCGCCGCCGAGACCCCCGCGACGGTGGCCCCCGGGCCCCAGCCCAGCAGCGCGGCGGCCACGAACACCGCGACCAGCATGACGACGCGCGCCAGGTCGGACAGCGCCTGGAGGTCCTGCCGCTCGAAGATGTTCGCGGTCTGGCCCAGCGGCGAGACGGTGAGCGCCAGCAGGGCGGCCGGCGCCAGCAGCCTGGCGTACTCGCCGGCCACGCGCCACTCCTCCCCGAAGACGAAGGCGAAGAGCCACGGCCCGAAGGCGACGAGGACGAGCGTCGGCACGAGGCCGAACAGGAGCAGCCGCCGCGTCAGGCGCAGGAACAGGCCGCGCAGCTCGTCCGGGCGCTCGCGCAGCAGCCGCGGGGCGGTGCCCAGGTACGCCTCTCCGATCGCGACGCCCACCAGCCACAGCGGCAGCAGGAGCACGCGCTGCGTGAGCGCGTACAGGCCGGTCTCGCCGGCGCCGTACAGGTGGGCGAACACGAGCGGCGTGAGCTGCAGCCCGAGCGCGTTGAGCAGGCCGGAGGCGCTCCCGTAGGTCGCGAAGCGGACGTAGCGGCCGGCGGCGCCGCGCACGCCGGCCCAGGTGACGCCCGAGAAGGCGCCGGGCTCGCCCCGCCCGGCGCGGCGCCACAGGGCGATGCTCCCGGCCGCCCCGCCGGCCACCTGGCCGGCCAGCAGGCCGAAGGGCGCCACGTGCAGCGCGCCGAGCCCCAGCTGCAGCCCGGCGCGCCAGAGCGCCTGGCTGAGCTTCGTGGCGGCGATGCCGCGGTAGGCCCTCTGCCTGATCGCCCAGAAGTACAGCAGGACGTAGACGCCGGCGACGAACACGGCCACGGGGAACAGCCACCAGTACGCGCTCAGCTCGTCCACGTTGAGCGCCCGGAACAGTGGCGGCCCAGCGAACGCCACGACCGGGAGCCCGATCAGGCACTCGAGGACGAGGACGAGGGCGCCCACGCCCATGATGTCGGCGGCCACGCGGCCGTCTTCTGGCAGCGGCACGGCGTACTCGTAGCGCAACGAGGAGACGACGCCCCAGATGGCCACGATGGACGTGAACACGGCCAAGGTGCCGAAGTCCTTCGGGTCGTAGAGGCGCGTGAGGAACGGTGCGGCAGCGAAGCCGACCACCTGCGCGAGCGCGGTGCCTCCCGCCAGCAGGGCCACCCCGCGGGCGAACGCGCTGCCCGGAAGCCTTCTCGGACGGAGCGCGGCGAGGCCTCGCCTCGCCTGCCCATCTGGATCGTCCACCGCCGGCGGCCTCCCGGTCGTGGCTGGTGCTCGTGGCGGCGGTCCGCACCCGGCCCTGCGGCCGGCGCCGTGGGCCGCCGGCGGGGTGGCCGCGGTACTGTGGTACCTTATCTTCATGCGATTGCCTGGTCGAGTCGCCGGCGAGTCCCTCGCGACGCGGTCCCTGATCCGCCGCCTGGCAGGCACGGCCCTCGGACTGGCCGTGTGTGCCCTCCTCCCCGCCGCCGCTCCGGCAGTCGCGGCCCCCTTCACCGGGAACGCCGCTCCCACCGCCCCGTCCGCCGCCCCCTTCCACGCCACGGCAAGCTCCGCGGGGCGCGTGTCCTTCTCCCCCTACGAGGCGCTCCCGGCCACGGCGTACCGCGGCGAGATGCACGACCACACGGTGGCCAGCGACGGGTCGGGCACCGCCGAGCAGGTACTCACCGCCTACCGCGACCTGGGCTGCGACTGGGCGGCCATCACCGACCACGACAAGGTGACCACGGCGACGGTGCCAGGCATCGTCGACGTGAGCGGCTGCGAGCGCACCATCAAGCCGACCGACGACGGCTTCGGCCACATGCTCCTCCTCGGTCTGGACGCCGTCCCGGCCTCCGGCACCATGCGCACCAACGTCGACGCCGCCGCGTTCTCCACCCTCGCCCACGCCGGCTGGGACCTCACGTGGGGCAAGTGGACCGTGAACGACGCCCTCACCTCCCGGGTACGGGCGATCGAGGTGTACAACGGCTTCCGCGGCGGCGTCTGGAGCGAGGCGCTGTGGGACGCCTGCCTTTCTGCGGGGGCCGCCCCGTTCTGCACCGTCGGCGACGACATGCACGCCGTGTCCGCGGCCGGCACCGTCGGCGCCTACGTGGTGGTCTTCGCCGAGGAGCGCAGCGAGCAGTCCATCCTCGCGGCGCTGGCCGGCGGCCGCTACTACTGCACGCTGGGACCGCGGCTGGACATCGCCGCCGGCACCGGGAGCCTCACCGTCACCAGCCCCGACGTGTGCGACTGGCAGTTCATCGGCAAGGGCGGCCGCGTCCTCGCCACGGTCCCCGCCGGCCGGGCCGCCTCGTACAGCTACGACGGCACCGAGAGCTACGTGCGTTGCAAGGCCGTGCGCACCAGCGACGGCAGGCCGGCGTGGACCAACCCCGTGTTCTTCGCGGACTGGCAGGCCACCGTCACGGCGAACGGCGGTACTGGTACCACCGCCGACGGCGTCGCGCACCTCTCCTTCCAGACGACGAGCGACCTGGCCCCCGTGGCCGCCGTCCGTGTCAGGCGGCACGGCGAGGCCTGGCCCGCGTGGCAGGACTACGCCCCCACGCTCACGTACGACCTCGGCACGGCAGAGGGGCAGACCACCCTGGACGTCCAGTTCCGCGACGGGCTGGGCACGGTCTTCACGGGGCCGCAGACGACGGTGACCGTCGACACGAGCGCGCCGGCCGTGACCCACCTCACCTCCACCACGCACCCGGTGCAGGTGCGCTGGTACGCCGACGACCGGCCGGCGTTCGCGTGGCAGGCACCGGACCCGGGCGACGTCCGCGGGTACTCCTTCAGCCTCGACCGCACCCGGGAGTCCGAGCCCGACGCGACCGTCGACACCACGTCGCCTCGCGCCGTCTTCGGGCACGTGGCGGACGGCGAGTGGTTCTTCCACGTGCGCGCCCGCGACGGCGCCGGGAACTGGGGGCCCGTGAAGACGCGCCTCGTGCGCATCGCGACCCTGGGACCCACCACCGCGGTCGACGGCCCGGTGCGCGCCCGCAGCGGGTCCTCGGCCTCGCTGTCGTACACCGTGATCGAGCGCCTGCCGGTGCGCGTGCGCGTCACCCTCGTGGTCACGCGCGCGGCACGGGCGGTCCTGACGGCGCCCCTCGGCACCGTGGCCGCGGGCACCCACACGGCGCGGTTCCCCTGCAGTCTCCCGGCGGGCACGTACAAGGTGCTCGTGCGCGCCACCGACCCCGCCGGGAACGCCCAGGAGCACGCCCGCTCCGCCGTGCTCACCGTGTACTGACGAGCGGCGGGCGCGGCACGGGGACCCCCTCCGACTGCGGCCGAAGGGTGCCACGGCGCGCCCCGCGGGACCGCGGGCGGCGGCGTCCCGGGGCAGCGCCGCGCGGCCCGGCGGGCAGGGTGGAGAGAGGCCGAGGGCCGGCCGGACTCTCGTCCGGCCGGCCCTCGGCCTTCTTGCCTGCGGAGAGGTTCGGGCCGGGGCCGTCACCTCACCGTGATCCCTCGCGTCACTGGGCGATGATCACGGGCCGGACGGTGTTCTGGGACTTCAGGGTGGCCGAGGCGTCGTAGTAGTAGACGCTCAGGTTCCAGCTGCCGGCGGGCAGCGTCCACGTGCAGTTGAGGCTGTACGTGGACTGGGCGGCGTTCACGTTGACCACCGTGGCACTGACGGACCGCGTGGTGCCACCGAGGACGGGCGTCGCCCAGATCCGGAAGCTGCCGACCGTCGGGTTCTGCGTGATGGTCCAGGTCACCAGCTTGGACGTGTTGCGCACCCAGATGGTGTTGGTGAGCGGTGCGGTGATCGTGATCGCCGGATCCCGCTCGAAGCTGGCTGCGATGGTGTGGTTCGCGGTGACGTTGGTGAACGTGTAGCTCGCGCCCGCGCCGGCGACGAGGCCGTCGACGAGGATGCGGGCCACGTGGTAGCCGGCGTTGGGTGTCAGCGTGTACGCCTGGGTCCCGCCCGACGCCACGAGCGTGCTGCCGAGCGGCGCGATGGTGCCGCCGGCTGTCGTGGTGGACGTGATCGTGTAGGCGTTCACGACGTTCATGACCGGCCGGACGGTGTTCTGTGACTTGAGCACCCCGTCGTGGTCGTAGTAGTACACGTTGAGGTTCCACGAGCCTGCGGGCAGCGTCCACGTGACGTCGAGGTTGTACGTGGCCTGGCCCGCGACGACGTTCACCAGCGTCGGGCTGATGGAGCTCGTCGTGCCGCCCGCCGTGGGCGTCGCCCACAGGCGGAAGTAGCCGACCGTGGGGTTCTGCGTCACGGTCCAGGTGACCGTCTTGGTGCTGGTCCGCAGCCAGGTCGTGTTGGTCACCGGAGCGGTGACGGTGATCGCCGGGTTACGCTCGAACGAGACGGCGATCGTGTGCATCGCGGTGACGTTGACGAACTGGTACGAGCTCACCGCGCCCACCGACACCGTGTCGACGAGCACGTCTTTGACGTGGTAGCCGGCGCTCGGCGTCATGGTGAACGTCTGGTTCGTGCCGAACGGGACGGTGATGACGCCGCTGGGCGTGATGGTGCCGCCGGCCCCGGCCGTGGCCGTGATCTGCGGCTGCGACGTGGGCACGATGGCGGACGTGGACTGCACCGTCATCGTCGGGAACCCGGACCCGTAGCCCAGGGTGTTCCGGGCGACGACCCTGTAGTACCAGATGACGTTCGGGTTGAACGCGACAGGGTCGATCCACGTGCGCGTCTCGTGCACGTTGGGCTGATCGAGCGGCACCGGGATGGTGCCCACGGCCGCGAAGGTCGTGCCGTCGGTGCTCTTCTCGATCACGAACGCCGTCTCGTTGATGGAGTTGTCGCTGAAGCTCAGGTTCACCTTGCCGCTCACGATGGTGGGCGTGAGGTCGGTGGCCTTGTTCGGCGGCAGCGCGACCGACTGCGGCCGCATCATGTCCATCTCCTCATGGGTGAGGATGTGGCAGTGGTAGACGTAGCTCCAGCCGAAGTTCACGAGCTGGTTGCTGATGGGCGCCGACGGCGTGCCGTCGGGGAGGATGTTGTTGAAGTACGCCGTGGAACCGGTCGGCATGGCCGGGTTCATGTCACGGATGGCGTTGGGCAGCTCCCACGGGACCTGCGGGATGCAGGGACGCAGGGCCACGATGGTGTCCTCGAGCGGCGAGACGCGGATGGTGTCCTTCCAGCCGAGCTCGGACGCCTCGGTCAGGATGATGATGTTGTCCCACGTCACGCGGTTGAGGATCTGCACGTCGTAGAGGTGGAAGTGCAGCGGGTGCGAGTCGACGCCGTTGTGGGTGATGCGCCAGATCTGCGTGCCGTCGTTGGGATCCGACAGCGGCTGGATCTTGACGTCGCTCACGGGGTTGCCGTTGGCGTCGTAGACCACGCTCTCCTTGGGCAGGTTGGTGCCGTCGATGAGCTCCGTCGGCGGGTTGATGTACGGGTACAGGGTGACGTTCTGCACCGCCGGCGTCGGCGGCTGCGCCTCGACGCCGAGGTTGGACTGCATGCGCCCGAACTCGTCGAACGTCGTCGAGTTCATCTCGTCGTGGATCGCCTTGGGCTGAAGCGGCATGACCGTCCTGGTGGTCGGCTTCTTCAGCGTGTTGAACCCGAAGGTCATGGTGTCGTTGATGCGCACCAGGCCGTCGCAGATGTTGGTCGTGGCGCTCGGCGCGTTGCAGTTGCTGGCCGCCGAGAAGGCCGTTCCGTAGGCAGAGTTGTACGCGGCCTGGCCGACGATGATCGGGTTCTGGCCCGACTCGAACACGCCGGTGCCGTTGGCCTTGTGGCTGAAGGCGTTACGCAGCGCCTGCAGGTTGAAGGCGGCCGCAGGCGTGGTGTTGGCGATCGTCACCTGCATGACCGTGCGCGTGTTCGGGGCGTAGCCGGGGATGATGGTCGGGGCACCGTTCGGAGCCATGTCGGGCGCGCCCGTGTAGTAGTCGTAAGACGGCACGCGCGCCGGGTACGCCGCGGGTGCGTCGTTGTACATGATGAGCGTCTTGCCCGCGAACTGCGAGAAGTCGACGATCACGTCGGCGCGCTCGGCCGGCCCGAGGACCAGGGAGTGCTTGTCGACGTTGCCGACGTCGAAACGCGTGGGGTCGGTGATCCACGTGATGGGCTGCTGCCCGTCGACCACCGCCGGGGCCGGCAGGAAGCCGCCCTCGGACGCGATCTGGATCCAGTCAGGGCCGTAGGCATTGTTGTTGGCCCCGACAGGAGTCGGGAACACGTTCGGGTCGGTCTGCGCCTGCTGCAGCAGCAGCGGGTCGAGCGCGACCTCGGTCAGGTTGCCGTTGTTCGGGTCGGCCAGGTACCACTGCAGGTTGAAGAACCGGTCGTTGGCCGCGTTGAGCACGCGGAACCGGTAG
>CAIXSE010000038.1 GCA_903921965.1 uncultured Thermoleophilia bacterium
CCGCGCGCATGCTGGCGCCGCAGGCGGAGAGCATCCCGGCGCCGCATGCGGAGAGCACCCCGGCGGGATACGCGCTGAGGGCCCGGGCCGGCGAAGCCGGCCCGGGCCCTCGTCTCTGGAGGCGTGGGGCTCCCAGGAGGCGGAGCCTCACTCGTACTGGATCGCCTCCAGGATCCGCACCCGCGAGGCGCGCCGCGCGGGCAGCACCGCCGCCAGCACCCCGACGAACCCGGTGAGCACCAGGAACACGAGGAGCTGGACCCACGGCACCGAGAACATGAGCCCGTCGCCGCCGAGCTGGGTGACGAACAGCCAGGCCATGGCGACGCC
Organism: uncultured Thermoleophilia bacterium; assembly: GCA_903921965.1. The sequence continues at coordinate 331 of CAIXSE010000038.1, forward strand.
GACCGCGGTGCCGAGCACGCCGCCCATCACCGAGGTGATCACGCTCTCGTAGCGCACCATCTGGCGCACCTGGCGGCGGCCGGCGCCGACGGCGCGCAGCAGCCCGAGCTCACGCGTGCGCTCGTGCACGCTCAGCACCAGGGTGTTGACGATGCCGAGGATCGAGATCAGCACCGCCATCGCCAGCAGGCCGTAGAAGAGGTTCAGGATCATGTCGATCTGGCTGTTGACGCTGTCGAGGTACCCGGTCCGGGTCTGGACGGTCTGCGTGGGGTAGTCGGCGAGAGCGGTCGTGACCGCCTTCTTCGTGGCGCGGAGGTCAGCGCCGTCGGTGGTACGCACGAGCGTGATGGACGAGGCCGCCGGCAGGCCGAGCTCACGGAAGGCCGCGAGGCTGGTCACGATGCCGGTGAACGCCATCTGGTCGCGGTAGAACCCGAGCACCGTGAGCTGCGCCTTCTCGCCGGTCTGGGTGGTGACGGAGATGACGTCGCCGACCTTGGCCGTCTCGGCCAGCGGCGAGCCGGACTGGAGCAGCACGTGGCGGGCGTCGAGGCGAGCGTACAGGGCGTCGCTCCCGCCCTTCTCCCAGTCGAAGGCCCAGACCTGCGGCCAGGCCTCGGGATCGACGCCGTAGAGGGACGTGACGCCGGAACCCTTGACCTTGACCTCGGCCCACGCCGCTCCCGCGGCGGTCTGCACGCCGGTGACGCTGCCGAGGGCACGCACGTCTTTCTGCGGCACGCTGAGGAAGGCGCTGCGGTCCTGCACGACGAGCTGCGCGCGGGTGGACTTGCCGATCGCGTCGCTGAACGTGCCCTTCATGGCCTGCGCGAACACGGCCACGAAGACCACCATCGCCAGGCCGATCATGAGCGCCGCCGCGGTCGCCGCGGTGCGCGACGGATTGCGGTCGGCGTTCTGGCGGGCCAGGCGGCCGCTGACCGGGGAGAGCAGCTGCATCGGCAGGCCGAGCACGAAGCTCGCCGGCCTGACGAGGTACTTGGAGAGCATGGCCACGGCGACGAAGAGCAGCAGGGCGCCGCCGCCCATCTCCATGAGGCGGCTGTTGGTGGAGCCGTCGCCGAAGATGCCGAGGGCCAGGACGGCGCCGCCGAGGGCGGCGATGCCGAAGGCGATCGCCGTGCTCAGGCGCGAGAGGCGGGTCGCCGGCAGCACCGCGCCCTCCTGCAGGGCCGCCACCGGCGGCACGCGCGTGGCGCGCACGGCCGGGGCCAGCGCCGAGATGAGCGTGACGCCCACGCCGACGAGGCAGGCGATGAGCACGGTGCGCGGCTCGAGCGCCACGCCGGCGGTCGGGATGTCCGCTCCGACCATGTGGAACATGCCGTTGATGCCGAGGGCCACGCCCAGGCCGGCGGCGATGCCGACGGCCGAGGCCAGCACGCCCAGCGTGAGCGCCTCGGCTACGACGGAGCCGAGGATCTGCCGGCGGCTTGCGCCGAGGGCGCGCAGCATGGCGAACTCACGCCGGCGCTGCGCGACGGTGATGCTGAAGGCGTTGAAGATGATGAAGGCGCCGACGAACACGGAGATGCCGGCGAACGCCAGCAGGATCGGCTTCAGGAACGAGTTGATGGACGAGGCCCACTGCGCGGAGGCGTCGGCCGCGGCCTGCTCGCCGGTCTTCACGGAGACGGTCGCCGGCAGCGCCGCGCGGATGCGCGTGGCGAGTTCGGCCGGCGCGACGCCCGGACCGGCCGCAACGGCGATGCCGTTGTAGGCGCCCGGCTGGCCGCCCCAGCGCTGCACGTCCTGGAGGCGCCCGACGACGACGACGGCGCCGCCCATGGAGTCCTGGCCGGCCTGCGTGAACACGCCGGTCACGCGCACCTTCTGCAGGCCGCCGGCGGCGGCCACGCCGAAGGCGTCGCCGACCTTGAGGCCGGCGTCGTCCGCGAAGCTCTTGATGATGACGACGTCGTTGCGCGCCTGCGGCGCCGTGCCGGCGACCAGCGCCGCCTGGCTGAACGGCTCGCCGGCGTCGACGGTCAGGACGGTCGGGCCGCCGCCGGTGCTCCACGTCTCGCCGTCCACGATCGCGGCGCCGAGCGTCTGGTACTCGCCGGCCGCCCTGGCGACGCCGGGCACCGCCCGGACCTTGGCCAGCGTGGCGGCGTCCATCGTCCCGGCTTGGCCGGTCTCCGCATTGCTGAAGGTCGTCTTGGGGTCGACCTGGACGGCCGTCCCCTTGAACTGGTTCGCGTAGATGTCGGTGAAGCCGCGGTCGATCTGGTCGGTGAGCACGTAGGTGCCGGTGATCATGGCCACGCCGAGCAGGATCGCCAGCGTGGTGAGGACGGTGCGCAGCGGACGGCTGCCCAGGCTGCGGAGGGCCAGGCGCATCATCGCCGGACCTCCGCGTCCGCGGCGCCGGACCACGCGCCGGCCGCGGCGGCCGGCGCGCCCAGGGTCTCGAGCGACTTGATGGTGTCGTAGATACGGTCGCGCGACATCCGCTCACAGTCGAGCACGATGCCGCCGTCCTTGAGGAACACGACGCGGTCGGCGATGCTCGCGGCGCCGGCGTCGTGGGTGACCATGATGATGGTCTGGCCGAACTCGTCGACGCTGCGGCGCAGCAGGCGGAGGACCTCCTCGCCGGTGCGCGAGTCGAGGTTGCCGGTGGGCTCGTCGGCGAAGAGCACGGCCGGTCGCGTGATGAGCGCCCGCGCTACGGCGACGCGCTGCTGCTGGCCGCCGGAGAGCTCCGCGGGGCGGTGGCGCAGGCGGTCCTCGAGGCCGACGGCCTCGATGACGGTGCGCCGCCAGGCCGAGTCGGCGCGGCGGCGGGCGAGCGAGAGCGGCAGCACGATGTTCTGGTCGGCGGTCATCGTGGCCAGCAGGTTGAAGCTCTGGAAGATGAAGCCGATCTTGTCGCGGCGGAGCTGGGTGAGCTTCTTCTCGCGGAGCCGCGTGATCTCGGTGCCGTCGACCCAGACCTGGCCGGCGCTGGGCTTGTCGAGGCCGGCCAGCAGGTGCATCAGGGTGCTCTTGCCGGACCCCGACGGTCCCATGATGGCGGTGAGCCGGCCCTCGAAGATGTCGATGTCGACGCCGTCGAGGGCGCGCACGGTGGCGTCGCCCTTGCCGTAGGTGCGGGTGAGGCCGCGGCTCTGCACGACGGCGCGCGTGCCGAGGGCGGCGCCGGGGAGCGACCCGCCGGCGATCTCGCGCTCGAGCCTGTCGAGGGTCTCGCGGGCTTCCGCTCGCTCGCGTTCGGTGACGGTGACGGTGGCCATGTCCTCTCCTCCTGTACTGACTCGCTTGGTGAGGAGAGGCTACGGCCGGGCCCGCGAACGCGAATCGCCCGGCGGTGGTGAATCGGCCGGGCTCCGGGGAGGGATATTCCGGCCCCGCCCCCGGCCCCGCCGGAGGGGCGGGCCCTACCTCTGCTGGGGGAGCGCGCCGCCGGCTGGGGTACCGGCTCCCGCGGCGTCGGGCTGCCCGCCGCCGCCCGGCGAGCGTTGCGGCCGCCGGCGAGTGCTACCCCGTCCGAGGTAGGTCGGCCGGCGGGTCCGGGCGGCCCGGCGGCTTCCTTCAGGCGGCTCCATCGGCCATCATGGCCGTGAATCGCGCTCGTCGAGGCACGCATCGTACAGACCCCGGTCGACGCGGATCCAGTCGGTGCCGTCCACTCCGCGGCTGTTCCGGGTGCCGGAGCCGACTGGGTACGCGCTGGCGATGTCGACCCAGCGTCGCTGCCGGGCGGCGATCCTGCGCACCTCCCGGGCGAGCTCAGCGAAGTCCTGGTCCTGGCTGAACAGCAGGACGACATCGCACTGCCTCTCGAGTACGGCTCGGACGACGTCGAGGGCGATGCGGATGTCGATGCCTTTCTCCTCCAGGACGTCGAACTCCAACTGCCGACCGTCATCGAGGCGGGCACGCTTGCGGCGGCGGCGCAGCGGACGTGCGGTGACCGCGACGCCGTCGGCTCGCAGGCGGCGCAGCCGTGCCGTCCACCAGAAGCGCAGGCCGGGATTGTCGTGGCGCTCCGGCACGCCTGTGTAGAAGCGGACCTCGGCGACCTCCCAGCCGCGCTGCGCCGCGATTGCCTGTGAGAGGGCGGCCACACCGTAGGAAGCCGTGGTGATGCCGAAGGCGTCGCGAGCGGCGGCAAAGAGATTCTGGCCGTCGACGAAGGCGATGGCTTTCTTGGCCTGCGCGTGGGCGCTCACCGGCAGCAGAGAAAGAAAACCCCGCTGGGGGCCTTGCGGCGCTGCCAGCGGGGAGCATAGACGAGCAGTGTAGCACGAGGACGACGGAGCGGGCAGGTCATGTCCGGCAGCGTAGCCCTGAGGCCTCGCCGGGACGAGGCTCACGACTGGCGGACCCGGTGGACGTTCGCGCCTTCGGTCGGGTGACACTGGAGGCCCGTGCTTTGCGCTCGGATCGGCCGGAGAGAGCCTGCAGACGGCTCGCCCCTGCGACGAAGGGCCCGGAGGCGCAGCGCCCCCGGGCCCTTCGGTCCTTCGTGTCTGGTGAGGCGCGCGTGCGGGATCGCGTGCTGTGGCTAGGCGCCCGACCCCGTCGTCAGACGCTTCCTCACCCGGAGTATCGCTGCGCGCGCAGCCCGCAGGCTCGTCTCGGCATCTGCGCGGGAGACCGCGGTGTGCTCCCCGGGGTATCTGTAGTCGACGCCGTAGGGTGTCAGCTCCGCGGAGCCGGCAAGCTCCTCCGCGAGGTTCGAGTCGAGAGTGGCGCACAGCTCCAGAAGGAGGCTGATGTCGTGCGTCTTCGCGAACTCGACCTGATGCCAGACCAGGAACGCCTTGAGCGCCTTCTCGACCGCTTGCTAGGCGTGGAACGCGACAGGCTCGTACAGGTCGCCGGCCGCGAAGAGCGCGTCGCCTGCCCGCAGGTCGACGCCGGCCTTGCCCAGCCATTCGAGAGCCAGCTCGCGGACTGCGTCGTCAGGCTGCCTCATAGATCACCCTGCCGTACTTGTGAGCCGGGTACGCCAGGCCGCCGATCACCTGCTTGGTCTTCTCGAAACGCTCGCTGCTCATCACGACCACGTCGACCGGCGCGCCCACGTTGCCGATGGCCGCACGCAGGCGGACGCTCTCCCGCCTGGGGTCCACGACGTCGTCGAGCAGCACGAGGAGGTCGAGGTCGCTGTCCTTGGTGGCCGTTCCCGTGGCCACCGACCCGAACACGATGATGCGCGCAGGAGAGGATGCCGCCACCAGGCGCTCGACGACCTGATCCAGTGGCACCGCGGCTGCATCCATGGCGCGCATCATACCCCCCGTTCATCGTCAGGTCCTGCCGGCTCGCCATCTCGCCATCCGCGGCATGAGGATCGACCGGCCCGCGTTCCGGGCTGGTCAGACCAAGAGAAGGGCCCGGAGGCGCAGCGCCCCCGGGCCCTTCGGACCTTGCGTGTGTGCGGCGAGCCGGCTGCGCCGTCGCCGCGTCACGCGGCCGGTCTTACTTGGCGGCCGCCCCCCGGGCGGCGCGGGCCGCGGCCCTTGCGGCCGCCTCGGCCTCGCCCTCGCCTGGCTCGAGCTTGTCCATGCGCACGGCGCAGACTTTGAACTCCGCCGTCTTCGTGACCGGGTCGCCGGCCGAGTTGGTGAGCTCGTTCACCGGGGACTCCCGGTAGTGGAACGTCATGAACATGACGCCGGGAGCCACGCGGTCGGTGACCTGGATGCGCGTGGTGATGGAGCCACGGCGAGAGCTGACCTTGATCAGCTCGCCGTCCTCGAACCCGTGTTTCGCCGCGTCCTCGGGGTTGACCATGGCCAGCTCGTGCGGGCGCAGCATCTCGAGGCTCGGGGAGATGCGCGTGCTGATGTTGTACTGGAACAGCATGCGCCCGGTCGTGAGCAGCGTCGGGTACTCGTCGTCGGTGATCTCGGCCGGCGGCTGGAACGGGATGCCCTGCAGCAGGCCCTTGCCGCGCGTGAACTGGCCCCTGTGCAGGTACGGAGTGCCGGGGTGGTCCGGGGTCGGGCAGGGCCACTGCACGCCGCCCTCGTCCTCGATGCGCTCCCAGGTGATGCCGCCGAACGTCGGCACCAGGCGGCTGACCTCCTGGAAGACCTCCTGGGGGCTGTTGAAGGGCATCGGGTAGCCGAGCCGCTTCGCCAGGTCGAGGATGATCTCCCAGTCCGGGCGGCACTCGCCCGGCGGGTCGACGGCCTTGCGCACGCGCTGCACGCGGCGCTCGGTGTTGGTGAAGGTGCCGTCCTTCTCCGCGTACAGCGCGGCCGGCAGGAAGACGTCGGCGTAGGTCGCCGTCTCCGTCATGAAGATGTTCTGCACGACGAGGAAGTCGAGGTTCTCCAGCGCCCTGCGCACGTGGTTGGCGTCGGCGTCGGTGAGGGCGGGGTCCTCGCCCATGATGAACATGGCCTTCAGCGAGCCCTCCGCGGCGGCGTCGAGCATCTCGGGGATGCGCAGGCCGACGCCGTCGGGCATCTCGTGGCCGTACGCCTCGCCGAACTTGGCCTTCGCGGCCTCGTCGAGCACGCTCGGGTAGCCGGGGAAGGAGTTGGGCAGGGCGCCCATGTCGCAGGAGCCCTGCACGTTGTTCTGGCCGCGCATGGGGTTCACGCCGGCGTTGGGCTTGCCGATGTGACCCGTGATCATGCCGAGGTTGGCGAGGTTCATCACGTTGGCGGTACCGACGGTGTGCTCGGTGATGCCCAGCGTGTAGAAGATGCCGGCCTTCTCGGTCTTGGCGTACAGCTCCGCGGCCGCGACGATCTGCTCGGCCGGGATGCCCGTGATCTCGGAGGCGCGCTCGGCCGGGTAGTCCTTGACCGTGTCCCACAGGTCGTCCCAGCCTTCGGTGCGTTCCTCGATGTACGCCTTGTCGTGCCAGTCGTTGGTGATGATCGTGTGCAGCACGCCGTTGATGAACGCGTTGTCCGTGCCCGGCTTGATCTGCAGCCACATGTGGGCGTGGTCGGCGAGTTCGGTGCGCCGCGGGTCGATGACGATGAGCTTCGCGCCCCGCAGGTGCGCCTGCTTCATCTTGTTGCCGATGATCGGGTGCGCCTCGGTGGCGTTGGACCCGATGATGAAAAGGACGTCGTTACCGACGATCTCCCCGATGGAGTTCGTCATGGCGCCTGAACCGAGCGTGGCGGCCAGACCGGCCACCGTTGGAGCGTGTCAGGTACGTGCGCAGTGGTCTATGGAGTTGGTGTTCAGCCCCCCTCTCGTCAGGCGCTGCAGGAGGTAGTTCTCCTCGTTGGTGCAGCGCGCGGAGCTGAGGACGCCGATGGCGTTGGGGCCTTCTTCTTCCTTGATGCGCAGCAGGCGCTCGGCGACGTAGTCGAGGGCCTCGTCCCACGTGGCCTGCTCCCACACGCCGCCGCGCTTGATCATCGGGTGCGTGATGCGCTCGGGGCTGTCGATGAGGTCGGTGTGGAAGCGGCCCTTGACGCAGAGCGAGCCCTGGTTGACCGGGGCGTCGTAGGCGGCCGTGACGCCGACCACCTTGCCGCCGGCCACGTTGAGGTCGAAGTTGCAGCCCACGCCGCAGAACGGGCAGGTGGTGCGGACCTTGTGGCGGTCCCACGACTTCGACCGGCTGAGCTGCCGGTTGGTGAGCGCGCCGGTGGGGCACATGTCGACGCACTGGCCGCAGAAGCGGCAGAACTCGGTGTCGAGCTGGTGGTCGAACGACGCGGCCACCTTGGCGTCGAAGCCGCGCTGCGTGAACTGGATGGCCTCGGTGACCTGCACGTCGCGGCACACCCCGACGCACTTGCCGCAGAGGATGCAGCGCTTGGGGTCGTAGGCGATGAGCGGCTGCTCCGGGTAGTCGTCGTAGTCGCGGGACTCGGCGCCCTGGAACGGGTTCTGGAAGACCTCGTACTCGATGCCGAGCTTCTGCAGCTCGCAGTCGCCGTGGGCCTCGCAGGTGCACTGCAGGCAGAGCTGGGCGCCGCGCACGGCGTCGTCTTCGGCGAAGCCGAGCTCGATCTGCTCGAAGTTGGTCTTGCGGTCTTCGGGCCAGAGCTTGGGCATGTGGGCCGGCGGGCTGATCTCGAGCACGCCGGTGTTGATGTCGATGAACACCGGCGGGATCTCGGCCAGCCGGCGGATGCGCGTCTCGATCTCGCCCTTGGCGTCGAGCGCCTCGAGGAAGGGCGTGCGGCGCAGGTCGTGGAGGGTCGTGGAGATGGCCTTCATGTCGTCGCCGCGCAGGTACGCGTCGATGCTCCAGGCCGCCTTCTTGCCCTGGGCGATGGCCTGGATGACGGTCTGGGCGCCGAGCACGCAGTCGCCGCCGGCGAACACCTGCGGGTCGTCGGTCTGCAGCGTCCAGTCGTCGACCTGGATGGTGCGCCAGCGCGTGTGGGTGAGGCCCTGGGCCTCACCGGCGCCGTCGAGCAGCGGGTACTGGCCGATGGCGCTGATGATCTGGTCGCACTCCACGACGAACTCGGAGTCTTCCTGCGGGACGGGGCGCCGGCGGCCTGAGGCGTCGGGCTCGCCGAGCTCCATGCGGATCATCTCGATGCCGTGCACCTTGCCGGCGTCGTCGGTGAGCACGCGCACCGGCGCCACCTGCAGGACCATGCGCACGCCCTCTTCCTCGGCCTCGTCGACCTCGGTGTGGTGGGCGGGCATCTCCTTGCGGGAGCGCCGGTAGAGGCAGGTGACCTCTTCGGCGCCCATGCGCACGGCGGTGCGGCAGGCGTCCATGGCGGTGAAGCCGCCGCCGATGACGGTGACCTTCTTGCCGGTGGGTACGGTGCCGTCGCGCTCGCAGTCGCCGAGGTAGTCGACGGCGGTGACGCTGCCGGGGGCGTCCTCGCCCTCGACGTTCATGGTGTTGGAGTTGAAGGCGCCCAGGGCGAGGAAGACGGCGTCGTACTCGGCCTTCAGATCCTCGAGCTGGAAGTCGGTGCCGAGGCGCACGCCGGTCTGGATCTCGACGCCCATGCGCCAGAGGATGTTGATCTCCTGCTCGAGGATGTCGCGCGGCAGGCGGTACGACGGGATGCCGTA
>CAIXSE010000039.1 GCA_903921965.1 uncultured Thermoleophilia bacterium
CAGGGCCTGCACGGGAGCGCCGCCGCGCTCGCCGAGGAGTTCCGCACGCACCCGGCCACGATGCTGCTCGGGGTCGACACCCTGTGGACCGGCCAGGACTTCCCCGGCGACGTGCTCACCTGCCTCGTGATCGCCAAGCTGCCGTTCCCGCGCCAGGACCCGCTCTTCCGGGCGCGCAGACGCGCCTGCGAAGAGGCCGGCACGAGCTGGTTCGACGCCTTCTACCTGCCCGAGACCGTGCTGAAGTTCCGCCAGGGGTTCGGCCGTCTGATCCGCACCGAGGACGACCGCGGCGTGGTGGTGGTGCTCGACCACCGGCTCACGCAGAAGGCCTACCGGCGCGACTTCGTCGAGAGCCTTCCCGGCCTCGAGGTGGTGGAGGCCTCACCGGCCGACCTGCCGGCCGTGGTGGAGTACCACCTGCGCCGGCTCGGCGCGGGGAACGCTACTTGAGCATCCTGCCGCTGCCCTGCGCGGACTGTTCGTCGACGCGCTTCACGACGCGCGCCTTCGTGCGCTTGCCGCAGTTGGGGCAGGTGAGCTGCTTGTAGCTGTAGTAGGTGCCGTCGGGGTTCTTGCCGATCGAGGACGTGGTGAAGAAGTTCACCGTGGTCGGCACCTGGAACGGCTTGCCGCACTTCTCGCAGAGGTAGCCGGTCTTGCGCGAGACGAGGGCGATGTACATCCACAGGCCCGCGACGATGAGCAGCAGCGTGGGCAGGAACCCCCGCCACGGGTAGATGACGACGAGCGCGAAGACGATGACGGCGACGAAGACGAGGAGCTTCCAGGTCTGGCTCCACCAGTCGTACTTGTCGCGCTGCACGAATCGGGCCACGCTGCCGCCTTTCGATGAGGCTCGCTGCAGAGGGGGGGCTGTGTGCGCCGGCGCGGCCGGCGGGTCAGCCGCCGACGGGGCCGGCGAGGTAGCTGACCAGCGTGAAGATGCCGAACAGCGCGGCCAGGACGACCACCCCGAACCCCAGAGTGACGAAGAGACCGACGAAGAACTGCCGACCCATGCTGTGCTCCCCTTCCGACCAGAGACCGACGGGCGCCGCGGCGCCGCGCACAGTATGCCACTCGCGGCGCCGCGGAGAAAGCGCGGCGGCCCGCGGACGGCCGGGCGGAGCGCCGGGCGCCCGGCCGTCCGGCACTGGGTAGCGGGAGCCCCGGACGGGGTAGGAAGCAAGACGGCGAGTCGTCCTCCGAAGGGAGAGAGCACATGGAAGTCGAGTTCCAGAACGCGCCGGCCTTCACCGTCGCCGTCGCCAGACTGGCCGGAGGCGAGAGCCTGCGCGCCGAGAGCGGCGCGATGATCAGCATGACCACGGGCACGCAGATCGAGACCTCCACGCAGGGCGGCATCCTGAAGGGGCTCAAGCGCTCGCTCTCGGGCGAGTCGTTCTTCATGAACACGTTCACCGCGCCCGCCGGGGGCGGCGAGGTCGTGCTGGCCTCCCCGCTGCCCGGCGACATGACCTACATCGACCTGCAGGGCTACACGTGGTACTTCCACCGCGACGGCTTCATCGCCTCGGACCAGGGCGTCGACCTCGACACCAGCTGGGGCGGCCTCAAGAGCGCCTTCGGCGCCTCGTCGTTCCTGGTCGTGAAGTGCTCCGGCCAGGGCAAGGCGATCGTGGCGACGTACGGCGCCCTGCGGCGCATCGACCTGCAGGCCGGCCAGCAGTACACGGTCGACTCCGGGCACATGGTCGCGTGGCCGGACGGCATGCCGATGCAGGTGCACAAGGTCGGCGGCATGAAGTCCCTCTTCCTCAGCGGCGAGGGGTTCGTGGTCACGCTCACCGGTCCCGGCACGTTCTTCACGCAGACCCGCAGCGAGGCCGCGTTCGTCTCGTGGCTGGCGCCGCTGCTGCCGAAGAGCAGCAACTGACGGAGGTGCCCGGGCGGGCGCGTCCGCGACGGCGCGCGCGGGTACCAGCCCCGGCGACGCGCATCTGGGCACCGGCCCACGCGGGTTACCGTGTGCACCCCCGCCGGGTACCACACAAGTGAACGTCGTCCGTGGAGGTGGAGCATGGCAGGCGACTCCAGCGGCAGGCCCGGCGAGCACGACCACCGGCGCGACCACCGCGGCAAGGGGCTCGGCTGGCCGCCGCCCAAGAACGCACCGCAGCGCGGCTGGTCGGGCAAGACGATGCACCACCCCGCCACCCGCATCGGCGAGCTGAAGCACGGCAAGGGCTGAGCCGGCGGGCAGGGGCGAAGACGTGCGAAGAGCCCGGCGCTCGCAGGAGCGCCGGGCCCTTCGCACGTCGCGCGGCCGCCCGGCGGCGGCCGCCGTCAGGCGTTCAGCTTCTTGAGCGCCCAGGCCATGGTCCGGCCCAGATCCTCCATGTTGGCCATGCCCTCGTCGTCGTTCTCGACGTCGCCCTTGCCGAGCCCGTACCCCATGTTCCAGTACGTCGAGCCGATCACGATCATGCCGCCGATCTGGAACCAGTGGTTGATGCTGTCGAAGGCGTGGATGGCGCCGCCGCGCCGGGCCGCGACCACGGCGGCAGCCACCTTGCGCCTGAGCGCGTCTCCCCCGCTCCGCCGCGTGGCGTAGCCGGCGCGCTCCATGAGCGCCTGGGTCGCGGCCGTGCAGTTCGCGTAGTACGTCGGCGAGCCGATGATGATGCCGTCGGCCTCGACCATCTTGGCGATGCACTCGTTCATGCCGTCGTCCTTCTGGCCGGGGCACGTGTTGTCCATGGTCTCGCCGCACTTCAGGCAGGCGATGCAGCCGCGCAGCTTCCTGTTGTAGAGCTGGACGAGTTCTGTCTCGATGCCCTCGGCCTCGAGCTCGGCCAGGACGCGGCGCAGCATGATGGCCGTGTTGCCGTCCTTGCGCGCGCTGCCGTTGAACGCGACGACCTTCATCCCGTGTCTCTCCCTCCCGTCGGCGGGCGGCTCCCGGGGGGGCGGCCCGCGCCTACACGACCTCGAGCGCCGACGCCAGGTCGCCGAGGTGCCGCTTCGACTCCCGCAGCGTGCAGGCGGTGCCCGGCAGCGGGAAGGCGAACACCCGCCGTCCGAACGTGCGCATGAGATCGTCGTTGAACCCGTACTCGCTCTTGTGGTCCCAGCCGAAGGAGTATTTGAGCACCTTGTCGAGCGCGCCCTTGTACACGAACACGAGGATGCGCGGCCGGTAGGCCGTCACAAGCCCGCAGACCCGCGCCCAGCCGTCGACGTACTCGTGCTCGCTGGGCTCCTCCCCGAACGGCCGCGGCGCCTTGCACAGGTCGGTCATGCCGAAGCCGCGAGCGAGGAGCGCGTCGTCGCCGAACTCGTCCGGGACCGCCGGCAGCACGCCGGACTCGTCGAGCCGCTTCCACAGGCCCTTGCCCATGCGGCCCTGGTAGTAGTGGTGCGCCTCGACGCTGGCCGGAGACGGCGTCTTGCCGACGAACAGGGCGCGCAGGGGGCCGCGCTCGGGCAGGATGTCGGCCAGCGTGACGACGCTGCGACCGTCGACCGTCATCTCGACGCAGTGGTCCACGGCGGCTCAGCCCCGGCCGAGGCGGTGCGCGACGCGCACGAGCGCCAGGGTGTCGAGGGCACAGTACTCGAGCAGCGCCGCGCGCAGCTCCTCGCGGCGCTCGTCGCCGGTGTCGGCCGCCACGACCTCGTGGAACGCCGCCTGCGCCGAGAGGCCGTCCTGCACGTCGCCGAGCAGCGCGTGATCGAGCTCGGCGTCGACCGTGGGGAGCACCACCTTGAGCGAGTAGGACCCGTTGAGCGCCGGGTGGGTGTAGTGGTCGCGCGTGAGCCGCAGCAGGTCGACGAGGCGGCCGGTGACGGCCTCGAGCCTGGGCGCGAGGTCGGGGAACATGGCGGCCATCTCGACGAGGCGCCACTTCTCGAAGTCGTGGTACACGAAGATGGGGCCCTCCGCGCCGACGGCGTCGAGCAGGGCCTCGGCGGCGGCACGCATGGGCGCCTCGCCGCTGGTGTCGAGGAACTCGAGGTGAACGAGCTCGCCGTGTTCGCGCTCGGCGTGGCAGGACCACTGGAACACGACCTGCTGGAAGGGCCTGGTGCCTTCCCACGCGGGCACCGCGAACTGCACCGTCTCGAAGTCGAGGTAGTAGCGCGGGTACGGAAGTGTGGCGAGGAAGTCGGTGGCCGCAGGGTCGAGCTCGCCCAGGGTGACGTCGATGCGGTCCTGCGCGCGGGGGTCGGTGACCTCGCGTCGCGGCTCGCGCGAAGCGTCGCCGTCGCGGCCCTCGCAGGCCGCGAGGAACGGGCACTCGAAGGGCTTGCGGCACTGCGGCCCGACGGCGATCGCCGGCTCGGGCCCCGCCAGCAGCTCGTTGAAGCCACGCACCCACTTCGGGATGTGCGCCATGAGGGGGCGCGCCTGGTCGGCCACGGGGATCTCGCGCAGCAGGCCGCGGTAGTCGGCGCCGCCGGGGTAGACGTAGTCGGTGTCGATGACCGCCACCCCGAGCACGTCGAGCGGGACGCCGGCGCCCTCGGTCACCCACGCCTGGATGGCGACGTCCTGCAGGTGGTACTCCTTGAGGCGCGTCGCCGACTTGACCTCGACCATGCGGCAGCGGCCGTCCTTGCGCTCGAGCACGTCGGTGCGCACGAGGACGCCGCGGTGACGGAACGTGGCCTCGAACAGGGTGACGTCGCCGGGCTGCGCCAGCAGGCGCTCCGTCTCGGCCACGGCGCGGCTGAGCCCGCCGTCACCGTCGATGAGCACACCGGGACCGTACAGCTCGCGGGCAACCTCGCCGACATCGTTGCCGGCGGCGAACCGGCGCTGGGTGTCGGCCGAGTACACCTCCAGCTCGGGACGGTGGATCGAGAGCCAGAGGCGTTTGCCGCACTGAAGTCCTGCCGTGATGCGGGACTTGGAGAGTCGGAAGGTACGCACTTGCGCCATTCTACCTCGCCGGCGGACGGCGGGCCTCCGCCCCCCGTCCGCCGGCGCAGGAGTCAGCGCTTCACAGTGACGACCGCGGTGCCGTTCTGGTACCCGCTCTTCGTCACCGAGACGGTCACCTTGCCGGCCTTGGCGACCTTGAGCTGCAGCTTCGCCACGCCGCTACCGTCGGTGACGGCGCTCTTGCCTGCTGCCGACACGGTCGCGCCGGCGACCGGCGCGCCGGCGTCCTTCACCGTCACCGTCGCCGTGAAGGCCTTCTTGGCCTTTGCCGTCTTGGGCGCGACGCTCACGTCGAGCCCCGCGTAGATCTGCGTGTTGTAGATGCGGTTCGCGCCCGACTTCGAGGCTTGGGCGAGGATGTCCAGGCGGCCGTCGGCCTGGGCGGACGCCGCCAGCTGCCAGATCTGCTCGGAGCCCGGCGGAGACGCGACCGACACCGCCGCGCCCCACGTGCTCGCGCCGATGTCGCTGCGGCGCGCGAAGACGCGCGGCGTCGTGCCCGACGAATCGGACCACACCACCCAGGCGCGGCCGTCGGGCGTAGCCGCCACGGCCACCACGTCCTTCGTCCCCGTTCCGGTCGCCAGCAGCTGTGTCGTGGTGCTGCCGCCCGCGATGCGCCAGACGCGCACCTGGTTCACACTCGGGTAGTTGTTCGGGTAGGCGACCACGATGCCCGGCTCTCCGACGAGGCCGGTGATGGGCAGCGGGATCTCCTCGAGGCTCATGTCGACGCTGCCCTCATAGTCGGTCGCACTCTGGGGCAGCAGGATCGAGGAGCCCACGCCGTCGCCGGTCGCCTTGTCGATCTCGCGGACCCAGATCCCCTCCTTGTCGGTGGCGTTGTACGCCGCCGCGAGCCAGAGCTTCTCGGCGACCACGTCGTAGCCGAACGCCGAGTAATAGCCGTAGTTGCCCACGTCGTTGACGTTGTGGTCGGCGCCGTTGGCCACGCCGCGATGCGAGAAGACGCCCGCCGTGCCGAACCACGTCTGGTACACGCTCGAGGGCGTGAGCACGGCGGAGACGTCGCTGCTGTAGGCGATACCGCCCGGCCCGCTGACCACGCCGGGCTGCAGGGTCCAGGTGCTCCCATCGGCCGAGGTCCACCGGTTGAGCCCGTCCTGCGGGTCGTCGGGCGTCGTCGACCGCAAGCCTCCGGCGAACACGGTGAGCGTCGCCGCGATGGGGTCGTACACGATGGCCGGGTTGCCGAGACTTCCCCAGTCCCGTGCCAGGGTCTGCTGGGCGCCGGGCGTGCCGTCGGCGGCGATGGACCGGTGGATCAGGTCCTGACCGGTCTCCTCGGTCATCCACACCACGTGCAGGATGCCGCTCGCGTCGCGGGCCACACGAGGCTCCACGAGCAGGCCGCCCACGGGTCCGCTGACGTCTGTCCACACGCCGGGGCCGCCGGCGGGCGCCGGCGGCGCCAGCACGGCCGCCGCGAGCACGAGGGCCAGAGCGAGCGCCAGGACGGCGATCACCGGGACTGCACGCACGCGCTGATGAGCAAGGTCGCTCATGAAGAACCTCCCTCTTGGGGCGCCTCACCGGCGCCGGTTGCCCCTTTGTGCCCCACGGCGGGTCGCGCCCAACCCCCCGGCGGGCCGCGGCGTACAATCGGGCTGCCCGCCAGCCCTCCGGGAGGTCCCATGCCAGCCACGCCCGACCCCAGCGCCCTGCTCACCGCGCTCGACCTCGCGACGCCGCTCGTCGGTCTGTACGACGCCCCGGACCCGGAGGCGTTCGCGCCGCTCGTCGCGCCGGCGAAGGGGCCGGGACGCGGCCCCTGCCTCTTCCACTTCTACAGGCGCTGGCTGCAGGGCGAGACCCTGCACCTCACGCCGGACAACTTCGGCTGCGGCGGCTGCGGGCGCAGCCTGTTCGGCATCCAGGTGCGCGAGCGCGAGGACTTCATCGACTTCCTCTGGGGCGACGAGGGCCTGCGCCAGACGCGCGAGCAGATGGCCACCTTCGTGGACCACGCCCCGACGTACCACGCCGAGCACGGTCACGTGCTGGTCGGCCCTCTGCGCGACGGGCTCGAGGAGTACCTCAGGTCGGTGACCTTCTGGGTGGACGCCGACCAGCTGAGCGTGCTGCAGCACGGCGCCTACCACCGGCACTCGTGGGGCGAGCCCGACCCGGTGACCGTCCCGTTCGGGTCGGGCTGCTCGGAGCTCGTCGCCTGCTTCCGCGACCTCGGCGAGCCGCAGGCGGTGGTCGGCGGCACCGACATCGCCATGCGCGACGGCCTCCCGGCGGGACTGCTCGCCTTCACGGTCACGGTGCCGATGTACGGGCGCCTCTGCGAGCTGGGCGACGACAGCTTCCTGGGGAAAGGGTTCTTCCAGCGCCTCAAGAAGGCGCGCGGCGGGTCGCTCGGCTGAGACACGGTGGACCGCCCAGGCTCCGGTACAATCCCGCCATGACCCGTCGCGAAGCGCTCCGCCGCCTCACCCGCAACCAGGACAAGCTGCGCGCCATGGCCGTGCGCCACATCGCCGTGTTCGGCTCCACGGCCCGCGACCAGGCCACGCTGCACTCCGACGTGGACCTCCTGGTCGAGTTCGAGACCGAGGCGCACGTGGGGCTCTTCGCCTTCGTGCGCCTCCTCGACTTCCTCGCCGACATCATGGACACGCGCATCGACCTGGCCACGCCCGACGCCCTGCGCCCCGAGATGCGCGACGAGATCCTGCACGAGGCCGTCCGTGCCTTCTGAGCCGCCCGCCGACCGCCTCCGCGCCGGCCGCCTCGAGCGCGAGGCCAAGCTCCGGTTCCGCGACTGGCGCTTCCGCGTGCGCGACATCCTCGCCGCCGTCCGCGCCGTGGGCGCGTACACCGAGGGTATGACGTTCGACGAGTTCCGCGCCGACCAGCGCACCGTCGATGCCGTGGTGCGCAACCTGATGACGATGGGCGAGTCGATCCGCTGGATCCCCGAACCGGTCCTCGACGACTACCCCGAGGTGCCGTGGCGGGTCATGCGCGCCGTGCGCAACGTCGTGGTGCACGAGTACTTCGGCATCGACGCGCGCATCCTGTGGGCGACGGTGCGTCACGACCTGCCGCCGCTGGTGGCCAGGCTGGAGGCCGTGCTCGAGTCCTGAGGGCCGGGTCGCGCGCGGGGCGCGGACGCGGGCCGGCGCCCGCGAGCGCCGCTACTTCAGCCTGAACTCGAGGTCGCCCGCGGCGAAGACCGTGCTCGCGTCGATGGTCCCCACGAGCGCGGTCTGCAGGGCGACCACGAGCTGCCTGGTCGGGCGGAACTGCAGGTCGCGGATGGAGACCAGCTTGCCCTTCTTCTCGACCTGCGCGCCGCCGGTCGCCGCGAGGACGTCGGCGCGCGTCACCGGCGGCCCGCCCACCGCGGCCTGCACGACCACGTCCGACGGGCCGTCCACGGCGATGCGCAGGCCGCTCAAGAGGAGGCTCGCACCGGTGGCGACGTTGACGAACCGCAGGCCGCCGCGGTGCACGAGCACGCCCTCGCGGGCGGCCGCGTCGAAGCTGCCGCCGGCCGCCATGGGCGCCCTGTACAGCCAGCTCAGGGCGCCGTCCCAGACGAAGCGGAAGGTCGCCGGCGCCTCGTTGACGACGAGGATGTCCGCGCCGGTGAGCTCGGCCACGCGGGCGGCGGGGACGCCGAGCGTGGTGACCCCGCCCGCGACCTTCCGGCGGCCGGCGAAGGCGGGGCACGCGGCGAGGAGGAGGACGACGGCCGCGACGAGGCCCACGACCACCATGCGGCGCACACGTGCCCGTCTCACCCGAGTCGCTCCCATGCCGCCTCCCGCCGTCTCCGGCCGCGGCGGTCCGGGACGCACCCGCGGCCGCGGCGTATACAATCGCTGGTGTCCGCGGCGCCAGGTCCGCGGCCCGCAAGGAGTCCCCGTGCAGCCAGGCCCCCACGAGCACGTCCAGTATGCCACGCTGGGCTGGCGCGCGGCGGCCGTGATCATCGACACGTTCATCGTGCTGCTCGCTTCCTCCGTCGTCCTCGCCGTCCTCATGGCCCTGGGGGTGTTCGACATCGGGCTGAGCGGCACGCTGACCCTCCAGGACATCGTCGCCGCGAGCCGCACGGCGCCGGGCTGGCTCTCATTGCTCGAGTACGGCCTCGTCTTCGTCTACTTCACGCTCTTCGAGCTCACCGGGGCCACGCCCGGCAAGCGCATCTTCAGGCTCACGGTGCTCAGCGACGGCGGGGCGCCTGCGGGGGCCGCCGCCGTGGTGGTGCGCAACGTCGTGCGCATCCCCGAGATGTACCTGCTGTACATCCCCTCGGCCATCTCGTGCGTGGTGAGCCGCCGCCGCAAGCGCCTCGGCGACTTCGCCGGCCGTACCGTGGTCGTGCGCCGCGCCGCGGCACCGTACCCCGGGACGGCGGGCGCCCGGCCGCAGCCCGCGCCGGCGCCGCCGGCGCCCCCCATCGCCGGCCCCGCCGGGACCACGGCGGCAGTCGCGCCGGGCGACGCGCCGCCGGCCCTCGACGAGGCCATCGCGGAACTCAGGAACTCCGCCCTCGCCGTCCTCGGCGCGCACCACCTCTACCTGCGGTTCTCCGAGCAGGAGCTGGCGCGGGGTGGCGGCGAGCAGGTCGAGCTCTCCGACGAGTACACCGCCGCCTGGTACTCGCTGGCCGACGCCGTCGTCGCACTCCAGCAGGCCCACGACGTGGCGAAGCGGGCCGCGGCGGCCGAGGGCACGACCCTGCAGGCCGCCTGCGCCGGCCAGGCCGAGCTGCTCCACCTGTCCCGGGAGCTGGCGCCCTACTTCACGGCCGCGTCGGACGACGACGTGCACGCGGCCTACCTCCAGGTCGCCCGCGGCGAGACCGGGGCCGCCGGGGAGCCGGTCCCGCCGGCCACCGAGGGCTGAGCCCGCAGTTCCCGCCCGCGCCGGAGGCCTGAGCCCGCCGGCGCCGGTCACCGTCACCGTGTCCTTCCCGCCGCCGCTGCGCTACGATGGACGCCGGACGGCCGGCGAGAGGGGGCGGCGATGGCACCGAGAAGCACCACGTCCGAGGCACGGCAGCGCCTGCGACCGGCGACGCGCGCCAGACAGCTGGCCGCCGTCGTGCTGGCCGCCTGCTCCATCTGGGCGGCATCTGCCGCACCCGCACAGGCGCGGCCCGACGCGGGCCGCGGCGCGCCCACGGTCTTCCCCGTCTGCATCGAGATGGGCGGCCAGGCCGGGCCCGACATCGCCGGCCGCATGGTCGTGTGGACCGACAACCGCAACGGCCAGCTGGACATCTACGGCCGCGACCTCGCCAGGTCCACCGACTTCCCCGTGTGCACCTCTGACGGCTCGCAGGACAACCCCAGCGTCACCGCCGTCCAGACCGGCGGGCGCACCGAGTACGAGGCCGTGTGGGTCGACAAGCGCGACCACGAGAACGGCGACATCTTCGGCTCCTCCCTCGCCACGGGCGAGGAGTTCATCGTGGCGCGCAACACCGCGTACAAGTGGTTCCCGGAGATCTGCGACCGCTGGGTCGTCTGGGTCGAGGCGAAGAGCGCCGGCGGCCCGTACACGGTCAGGGCGCGCGACCTCGACACCGGCAAGGCCTACCGCGTCGCCACCACGACCGTCCTCAGCAGCGTGGGGGTCTCCCACCGCACGGTGGACGGAAAGGTCGTGCACACCGCCGTCTACGCCAGCACCGGCGGCGACATCAGCGGCCGCGACCTCCCGGGCGGCGACCCGTTCGTCGTCTCCCAGGCGCCCGGCTTCGAGTGGAGCCCCGACATCAGCGGCGACCGCGTCGTCTGGTGGCAGGAGGGCGAGCGCGTGATGCTCTACAACCTGAAGACCGGGGCGCGCCTGCAGGCCGGCAACGGCTCGCGCCCGCGCGTCGGCGGCGAACTCGTGGCGTGGGACGGCGGCGGGCACGGCGGAGAGTTCGTGCTGGACTACAACGCCGGCGCCGCCATCTACGTGCGCAACGTGGCGCGCAGCAAGAAGGTGACCAAGATCACGCAGAAGGACCAGACCTGCCTCTTCCCCGCCGTCGGCGGCGACACCGTGGTCTGGGAGGCGGGACCGGCGCGCCGCGTGCTCGGCCACATCCACATCTACGGCGCGAAGCTGCCCTGAACGGCCGGCCGGCACGGCCGGCCACCGCCCTCAGTCGTCGGGTTCGGGCGTGAACGCGAACCCCTGCTCCACCACCCGCAGGCAGGCGGCGGCGACCTCGGGGTCGTAGTCGGTGCCGGCGCGGGAGCGCACCTCCTCGAGGGCGCGCTCCATGCCGAGGGCGGGGCGGTAGGGGCGGTGCGAGCTC
>CAIXSE010000040.1 GCA_903921965.1 uncultured Thermoleophilia bacterium
GAGCTGGCGCGGAGCTGGGGCATGGACGCCGGCTTCGGCCGCGGGACGAAGGGCATCCACGTGGCCTCGTTCATCGTGGAGACCCTGCGCGAGCGCGGGATGTGACACTGCGAGGCCCGCGCCCGACCGGCGCGCCGGCGCGGCACCGTGGACGGCCGACCGCGAGGTCGGCCGTCCACGGGCGGCTCCCCGGCCGTGGCGGAGCGCGCCCTCGGCCGGTCACGGTGATGGCGCCCGCTGGGCCCGGTCCGCCGCCCCGGTCGTTCCGGTCGTGCACACCCTGGGGAGCGGATCTGAGGAGCCGCTGTGGGCCGCCCGAGGGGAACCTGCGCGCCTCGCGGCGAATGAGAGGGGCGGCGCCGCGGACTTGAGGCATCGGGCTCCGCCTGCCGATACACCGCGCAGACACCGAGCGGATGGGGGAGCACATGGCACGTGCGTTCATGATCCTGACGTACATCTTCGGCGGCGGCGGTATCGCGCTCGCCTTCTACTTCCTGAGCAGTCCCGGGCGTCACGAGGACGAGGCCATGCTCGTCCTCACGGTGGCGCTGTGCGTGGTCGTCGGGGGACTCAGCTGGGTCCGGCACTTCCTCCTCTGGAAGGGCGACTCCAGGGCGCTCGGCATCCAGGAGCAGACGCCGTTCTTCCACTGGGAGGTCGGCTTCGCCAACGGCGCCTTCGCGCTCGCCGGCCTGCTCGCGGTGGTGCTCGGGTGGGGAGTGGAGGCGATGGCGGCTGTGGTGCTCGCCTACACCTTCTACCTGCTCCAGGCGGCGCTCCTGCACGGCTGGCGTTACTTCAGCGGGCAGAGCCGCACGCCCGCCCGCCTGTGGGGCTCGTTCGTCGGACTAGGCGCCATGTGCGTCCTGGTCATCGTCGCGACGGTGATGGCGCTGTCCTCGGCCGACAAGCTGCTGCTCTGAGGCGGTGCGGGATGCGAGCTCAGGGTTGAGCACCGCCGTCGACGCTCTGGTCGCCGAGATCGGCTCGACCACGACCGTGGTCTCGGCGTTCGACGGCCTGCGCGGCTGGCCGCAGGCGACGCCGCGGCTCGTGGGCCAGGGCGTCGCCGCAACGACCGTCGCAGCCGGTGACGTCACGCTCGGGCTCGGCGAGGCGCGGGCCCGGCTCGAGGATGCCGCAGGCCCGCTCGAGCCGGGCGTGACGCTCGCCACAAGCTCGGCGGCCGGCGGATTGCGCATGACCGTGCACGGCCTCACGCAGAAGATGACGGCCATGGCCGCGCGCGAGGCCGCGCTCGGGGCCGGCGCGGTCGTGATGTTCCAGACCGCCGGCCGCCTGCGCGACCGCGACCTCCGGCGGGTCGAGGAGGTCGCCCCGAGCCTCGTCCTGCTTGCCGGGGGCGTCGAAGGCGGGGACTGCGACACCGTGCTGCACAACGCCGAGCGCCTGGCGGGGCTCGGCATCAGGCCCATCGTCGTCTACGCCGGCAACTCCGTCGTCTGCGCCGACGCGCAGGAGGTGCTCGAGCGGGCCGGCTTCACGGTCCGCCTCACCGCCAACGTGTACCCGGCCATCGACGAGCTGGACATCGTGCCGGCCCGCGCGGTCATCCACGACGCGTTCGAGGAACACATCGTCCACGCGCCGGGCATGGAGCGCATCGGCGAGCTCGTGGACGGCGGGATCCTCCCGACGCCCGGAGCCGTGCTCATCGCGGCCGAACTGCTCGCGTCCGCCGTGGGCGACCTCGTGGTGGTCGACGTCGGCGGCGCCACCACCGACGTGCACTCGGTCACCGACGGCAGTCCCGAACTGGCGCCGCTCATGACCGAGCCGCAACCGCACAGCAAACGCACGGTCGAGGGCGACCTCGGCACCTACGTGAGCGCGCCGCACGTCGTGGAGATGCTGGCGGCGCAGGAGCGGCCGGTGCGCCTGCCGCCGGCGCTGCCGCGCACGCCCGAGGAGGTCGCGGCGGCGCTCACGCTGACGCACTTCGCCACGGTGACCGCCGTGCAGCGCCACGCCGGCGAGCTCACGGCGCTGTACACCCCGTCCGGAAGGCAGACCGTGGCGCGCGGCCGCGACCTGACGGCCTGCCGCCTCGTGATCGGGACCGGCGGCGCCCTCACCCGCCTGCCCGGCGGTGAGGGCGTCCTGGCGGACGCGCGCGCCAGGGACGCGGGCGGGCAGCGCCTGCTGCCCCCGCCGGACGCGCGCGTCGCCCTCGACCGCGACTACGTCTTCGCCTGCTGCGGCGCCCTGCTGTCGCGCTTCGACCCCGGGGCTGTCCTGACCTTGCTGCGCGCCAGCTGCTGCCTCTGACCACGGCCGGCCCCCGTCGGCGCCGGGCCGCGCGGCGTCCGCCGGGCCGTGGCATCCGTCCGCCGGCCGTGTGATGCTTGGGCCGTCCCCGGGCATCCACTGTGCACATGACCGACCCGCCAGCACATCCCGCGCTCGCGCCGTTCACGCCGCAGGTCCGCGACTGGTTCGCGCGCGCCTTCGCCGGGCCGACGCCTGCGCAGGCGCAGGCCTGGCCGGCCATCGCCTCCGGGCGGCACGCGCTCATCGCGGCGCCGACCGGGTCGGGCAAGACGCTGGCGGCGTTCCTGTGGGCGCTCGACCGCTTCGTCGCCGATCCGCCGCCGCACGACCCGCGGCAGCGGCGGCTCCGCCTCGTCTACGTCTCGCCGCTCAAGGCGCTGGGCTACGACGTCGAGCGCAACCTGCGCGCACCCCTCAGAGGCATCGGCGCCGACGTGCGCGTCGGCGTCCGCACCGGCGACACCCCCCAGCGCGAGCGCCGCGAGATGCTCAAGGCGCCGCCCGACATCCTGATCACCACGCCCGAGTCGCTGTACCTCATGCTCACCTCGCAGGCCCGCGACCTGTTCGCGGGCACCGAGTGGGTCATCGTCGACGAGATCCACGCCGTGGCGCAGACCAAGCGCGGCGCCCACCTCGCCGTGACGCTGGAGCGGCTCGCGGAGCAGGCGGGGCGCGACGTGCAGCGCATCGGCCTCTCGGCGACCCAGCGGCCGCTCGAGGAGGTGGCGCGCTACCTCGCCGGCCCGCGACGGCAGTGCACCGTCGTCGACGCCGGCGTGCGCAAGCCGCTCGACCTGCGCATCCACGTCCCGGTCGAGTCCATGGTCGAGCCCGACGCCCCGCTCGACCTCGAGCACCTGCCCGGGGGCAGCGAGGCCACCAGGCGCAGCATCTGGCCGGCGATCTACCCGGAGCTCCTGCGCCTCGTGCGGCAGCACCGTTCCACGCTGGTCTTCGTCAACGACCGGCGCGCGGCGGAGCGCATCGCGCTGCGGCTCAACGACCTGGCGGCGCGGGAGGACGAGCAGACGGGCGGCCGGCCGCGCGAGATCGCCCGCGCCCATCACGGTTCTCTCGCGCGCGAGGAGCGCCTGGTCATCGAGGAGCAGCTCAAGGCCGGCGAGCTGCCCTGCCTGGTCGCCACGTCGTCGCTGGAGCTCGGCATCGACATGGGAGCACTCGACCTCGTCATCCAGGTCGAGTCGCCGAAGTCGGTGACGCGCGGCCTGCAGCGCATCGGCCGTGCCGGCCACGGCGTCGGTGAGGTGTCACGCGGGCGCATCTTCCCCAAGTTCCGCGCCGACCTCGTCGAGTGCGCCGTCGTCGCGCGGCGCATGCGCGAGGGCCTGATCGAGACGACGGTGGTGCCACGCAACCCGCTCGACGTCCTCGCCCAGCAGGTGGTGGCCATCGCCGCGAGCGCCGGCGACGACGGCGTGAGCGTCGCCGAGCTGCACGACCTGGTGCGGCGCACGTGGACGTACGCCGACCTCGAGCTGCGCCAGCTCGAGAACGTGCTCGACATGCTCGACGGCCGCTACCCGTCGCGAGAGTTCGCCGAGCTGCGGCCGCGGCTGGTCTGGGACCGCATCGCCGGGACGCTGCGCGCCCGCCCCGGCGCCCGTGCCCTCGCGGTCGCCAACGCCGGCACGATCCCCGATCGCGGGCTGTTCAGCGTCAACCTCCCCGACGGGCGGCGCGTCGGCGAGCTCGACGAGGAGATGGTCTACGAGGCCCGGACCGGCCAGACGTTTCTGCTGGGCGCCACCTCGTGGCGCATCGAGCAGATCACCCGCGACCGCGTCGTCGTCACCCCGGCGCCGGGCGTCCCGGGCGCCGTTCCGTTCTGGCACGGCGAGAGCGTCGGGCGGCCGCGCGAGCTCGGCGAGGCCATCGGGGCCTTCACGCGCTGGGCCGTCCGTCAGGACGAGGACACGCTGGCCGGCGAGTACGACCTCGACCAGCTCGCGGCCCGCAACCTTCTGGCTTTCCTGCGCGAGCAGGAGGCCGCGACCGGCGTCGTGCCGTCCGATCGCACGCTGGTCGCGGAACGCTTCCGCGACGAGATCGGCGACTGGCGGCTGTGCCTGCTCTCTCCGTACGGCGGCCGTGTGCACGCCGCCTGGGCGCTCGCACTCTCGGCGCGCATCCGCGACACCTTCGGGCTCGAGGCCGACGCCATCTGGTCGGACGACGGCGTCATCGTCCACCTCCCCGACGCCGACGACCCGCCCGGGGCCGAGCTGCTGCTCGTCGAGCCGGACGAGGCCGAGGAGCTCGTCGTCGACGAGCTCGGCGCGAGCGCGCTCTTCGGGGCGCGCTTCCGCGAGAACGCCGCGCGCGCCCTGCTCATCCCGCGCGCCCATCCGGGGCGGCGCACGCCGCTGTGGCAGCAGCGGCTCAAGGCGCAGTCGCTGCTTGAGGTGGCGCGCCGGTACCCGCAGTTCCCCGTCGTCCTCGAGACGTACCGGGAGTGCCTGCGCGACGTGCTCGACGTGCCGGGTCTGGTCGAGCTGCTGCGCGGCCTGCACACGCGCGAGCTGGGACTCGTGGAGGTCGAGACGCGGTCGGCGTCGCCGTTCGCCTCGTCGCTGCTCTTCGACTACGTGGCGACGTACATGTACGAGGGCGACACACCGGCCGCGGAGCGGCGCGCCGTCGCCCTCGCCCTCGACAAGGACCTGCTCCGCGAGCTCCTCGGACAGGAGGAGCTCCGCGACCTCATCGACCCCGGAGCGCTCGAGCAGGTCGAGGACGACCTGCAGTACCGCTCCGAGCCGCTGCGCGCGCGGAGCGCCGACGCGCTGCACGACGTGCTCCGGCGCGTCGGCGACCTCACCGCCGCCGAGCTGGCGGAGCGGGCCGAGCCGCCATCAGCCGTGCCGGGCTGGCTGGCGCGCCTCGACGACGAGCGCCGCGCTGTGCGCGCCCGCGTCGGCGGCGAGGAGCGCTGGTTCGCGTCCGAAGACGCCGGGCTGTACCGCGACGCCCTCGGCGTCGTCCCGCCCGGCGGCCTGCCCGAGGTCTTCCTCGACGATGTGCCCGACGCCATGGCGCAGCTCCTCGCGCGCTTTGCGCGGACGCACGGCCCCTTCGAGGGCGGGGAGGTGCGCCGGCGGTTCGGCCTCGACGCCGGCCCGGCTCTGGCCCTGCTCGAACGCTCCGGCGCTCTGGTGCGCGGCGAGCTGCGTCCGCTGGGCACCGAGCGCGAGTGGTGCGACCCGGACGTGCTTCGTCGGCTGCGACGCGCCTCGCTCGCCGTGCTGCGCAAAGAGATCGAGCCGGTCGGCCAGGAGGCCCTCGCGCGCTTCGTGCCCGCCTGGCAGGGCGTCGACCGCTTCGCGCCGCCGGGGGCCGGCGTCGGGCGGCTGCGGGACGTGCTGGCGTCCCTGCAAGGCCTGCCGCTGTCGCCGGAGGCCTGGGAGAAGGACGTGCTGCCGCGCCGCATGGGCGCCTACTCACAGTACTGGCTCGACGAGCTCTGCGCGGCGGGTGAGGTGGTGTGGGTCGGCGCCGCCCCGCTCGGAGGGCGCAGGGGACGGGTCGCCCTGTACTTCCGCGACGACGCGCCCCTGCTCGGCCCGCCGCCGGTCCGCCCGGAGCGGCCGTCCGGTGAGCTGCACGACGTGCTCCGGGCACGGCTCGCCGGCGGGGCCTGCTTCTTCACCGACCTGCTGCTCGACCATCCCGAGGCCGGCGCCGAAGCGCTGCGCGAGGCGCTGTGGGACCTCGTCTGGGCCGGCGAGGTGACGAACGACGCCTTCGCGCCCTTACGCGCGCGAGAAACCAAGACCGCCGGCAGGGCGCCTGTGAGCTCGGCGATCGGGATCCCATCCGCGTCGTCTGCCGGCCTCTCCGGTAGCCGTGCGGGGTCGGGCCGCTTCCGGCGGCGTGCCCGAGGCGTCCCGCCGCTGCAGGGCCGCTGGTCGCTCAGCGGCGAGCTCTTCCGGGGCGCGCCCGACCCGGAGGCCCGGCGGCGCGCCTGGGCCGAGCTGCTCCTCGAGCGGTACGGCGTGCTCACGCGCGAGCTGGTACGCGCCGAGGGCTTCCCGGGAGGTTTCGGCGCGCTGTACCCGGCGCTGTCCGCGCTGGAGACGCTGGGAGCAGCGCGGCGCGGCTACTTCGTCGAGGGGCTCGGCGGCGCCCAGTTCGCCCTGCCCGGCGCCGTCGAGCGCCTGCGCGCGCAGGAGGACGCTGCGGAGGCCGCGCTCGTCGTCGCGGTGAGCGATCCGGCGCAGCTGTACGGCGCCGGCCTGCGCTGGCCCGACCCGGACGTCAAGCCGCCGGCGCGCCGCGGCGGCGTGGAGCTCGTCACGGTCGGCGGCAGGCCGGCGCTCTCCGTGAACCCGCGCGGTCACGCGCTGCACGTGCTGGGCCGGCCCCGGGACGTGCAGCCGGCCCTGCGGGCCCTGGCTGCGGCCGTCCGCGCCGGCCGCCTCAAGCGTCTCGTCATCCGCACGGTCGACGGCGATCCCGCCGGGCGCGGACCCTTCGCCGCCGACTTCGTCGCCGCCGGCTTCCGCCGCGGCCTCGACGACTTCTCCCTCGAGGCCGGCGGTGCCTGAGGGCGACACCCTGCACCGCGCCGCGCTCCAGGTTGGGGCGGTGCTCACGGGGCACGTCCCCGACGCGGTGCTCACACCGCACCCGCGGATCGCGCGCGACCGCTGGCCCGAGCGCTTGGGCGGGCGCCGCGTCGAGGCCGTCGAGGCGCGCGGCAAGCACCTGCTGCTGCACTTCGAGGGCGGTCTCGCGATCCACTCGCACCTGCGCATGACCGGAGCGTGGCGGGTGCTCGGGCGCGGGCAGCGCTGGCCGCGGTCGCCGCGCTCGGCGTGGCTCGTGCTCAAGTGCGGCGAGCACGAGGTCGTGCAGTTCGGCGGCCCGGTGCTTGAGTTCATGACCGAGGCGCGCGTGCGCAGCGACCCGCGCCTCGCGCGGCTCGGCCCCGATCTCGTCGCGGAGCCACCTTTCGACGAGGCCCTGTTCCTTCGCCGCCTGCGTGAAGACGACCAGACGCGGACGCTGGGCGACGTGCTGCTGGACCAGCACGTGGTGGCCGGCATCGGCAACATCTGGAAGTCGGAGGGCTGCTGGCTTGCGCGCATCGACCCGTGGCGCCGGATCTCCGAGGTGAGCGACCGCGAGGCGCTCGCCCTCGTCTCCGGCGTGCGGCCCCTCATGCAGGAGTCTGCGCGCCACGGACACGGCGGCATCGCTCGCAAGGTGTACGGAAGGACCGGGGCGCCGTGCCTGCGGTGCGGCGCCCCGGCTCTCATCCAGGCACGCTCCCAGGGCGACGACGCGCGAACGACATACTGGTGCGCGCGCTGTCAAGCGTGAGGTCGCGGCGGTCGCGCTTGCGGTCCGGGGACCGGCTCGTGATACAGTTCCACCCCAACAGTAAGGAAGTCCGTGGCAGAGCCGTTGACCAATTGAACGGCTTGTTACGATGTGTTTAGATTGCCCCATCCGGGACAACGGTCGCGAGGAGGGTGCCTGTCTGGGAGACGGAAGGTCAAGTGCCACGCTCGGGAGCGGCGTCTGGCAAGCGCCCGTCGGCGCCCTTGAAGGGAGTGCCGTCTGCTCGTCGAAGTGCACAGAGACTGCCGGGTTGGTGGTGCGGTCTTGGCGATTCTATTGCCGTCGAAAGGCGGCGGTAGTTGAGATATAGTCAAGTGAAGTTCGTCGAAGAAGTTCGTCAAAGCAGTTCGAACCAGGGCAACAAGAACTAGGAGGTCCATGTTATGAGGAGTTCAGGGAGCAAGCGGTCGTGGCGCCTGGCAGTCGTCATGCTGCTCGTGCTCGCCGC
>CAIXSE010000041.1 GCA_903921965.1 uncultured Thermoleophilia bacterium
AGCTCGGCCGGCGTGTCGGCGTCGTGCAGCACGCCGGGGTCGCGCACGACGACGCGCAGCGGCTCGCGGCCTCGGCCGGCCAGCAGGCCGCGCAGCCCGCCCGGCGGCGCGGCCGCCGGAATCTCGGCAGTCAAGGCCGCGGCCAGCAGCGGGGGGTGCCCGGCCCGGCCGGCGAACACCGGCACGGCCACCTCCGCGCCCGCGTCCGCGGCGGCCCGGGCGACCCGCCCGGCGGTCTCCGGCCGCACGAGCGGGCAGTCCACCGGCAGCACGAAGGACGCGCGCCCTTCGCCGAGCGCCGCGGCGCCCGCCTGCACCGACGTGAACATGCCGTCGTCGAACCTCGGGTTCGCGACCGGCCGCGCACCGAGCGCCGCCGCGGCCTCCGCGACCTCGCCGCCGCGGTGCCCGGTGACGACCACGATGTCGTCGACGCCGATCGCGGTGAAGGTCCCGACCGCGTGCGCGAGCAGGGTGTCGCCGTCGAGGCCGGCGAGAGGCTTGAGCTCGGCCATGCGCGACGACCTGCCGGCGGCCAGGACGATCGCCGAGAGCCCGCTCACGCGCTCAGGGGGCCTTGCCGGCGCGCACCTGGATCATCTCGGCGACGATGCTCACGGCCAGCTCGCCCGGGGTCTCGGCGCCGATGGCCAGCCCGATCGGCGAGTGCACGCGCGCGACGTCGTCGTCGCCCAGCCCCGCATCCTTCAGCGCCGCGACGATCCGCGCGCGCTTGCTGCGGCTGGCCATGAGCCCGACGTAGCGGGCCGGCGTGCGCAAGGCCTGCTCGAGCACGTCCATGTCGTGGACGTGGCCGCGCGTGACGATGACGACGTAGGAGCTCTCGTCCAGACCGAGGCGCTCGAGGGCGCCGGCGTACGGGCCCAGAACGGTGCGCGCGCCGGGGAAGCGGCGTGGGTCGGCGAACTCCTCGCGGTCGTCGAGCACCGTGACCGCGAAGCCGGCGCCGAGCGCCGCCGGCACGACGGCGCGGCCCACGTGGCCGCCGCCGCAGACGACCGCGCTCGCCGGCGGCTCGAGGGGCTCCACCAGCACGACGCGCCCGTCCGGCAGGGTCGTGGAGCCGTGCACGGCGATCTTGCCGACGGCGGCGCGAAGCACCCCGGGCTCGCACGGCGCCGCTCCGCAGACCGCGCCGTCCTCGTACAGGAGACAGTGCCCGACGGCGCCGCCTTCCTCGTGCGGCAGCAGCGTGAACAGCCAGGCGCGGCGACGGGCGGCTCGCGCCGCCGCGGCCGCCGCGGCCACCTCGCGCAGGCCGGGGTCGCCGGGCGGGACGGAGAAGATGAGCACCTCCGCCGAGCCTCCGCAGACCATCTCGTCTTCGCTCGCGATGTCCCTGCCGGCGAGGCGGAGGTCGACGACGCGCGTCTGCCGCGTCTCGAGCACCTCCGCGGCCTGGCGCATCATCGTGAGCTCCAAGATGCCGCCGCCGATCGTCCCGGCGATGGAGCCGTCCCGGCGCACGAGCATCTCCGCGCCGGCCGCGCGCGGCGTGGAGCCGCGGTCGCCGGTCAGCCTGACGAGCGCGAAGTCCTCGCCGGCGGCGAGCAGGGCGAGGACTTCTTCGAGGATCTCTTTCACGTGGCCACCTTCGGCTGGGGTCCTGATTGTACTCGTCCGCCGTGAAGATGCCGGGCGAGCCTGAGGTCGTACCGGGCGCGCCGGGGGACGAACGCTTCTCCGAGCGCCACGAGTCCCGCCGGCGACCGGGAGCAGAGGACCGCACCTGTGATCCAGTCGTCGGGAGGACGCGGCGTCTCGGCGGGGAGGAGGCACGCGGGCGAAGCGTGCTTGCTTTCTCCTTTCCACACTGGGAGACACGGCGGTTTCCCGCTGTACCCTTCCGGCGCAGGCTCCATAGGCCGCGGGGCGACGCGGACCCGTAGGACTCGGGGGCTCGGAGAAGCGGCCCTATCCTAGCCGCTCCGGGGGGACCGTGTCACGGCCGGACCGCCGGACCCGGCCGTCGACAGAGCACGACCCTGCCGCCGGGCGGGGCGGCCGGGCACGGCGGGCGAGGCCGCGAAGCCGTGGCGCCTGCTGCTCGAGCAGGCGGTGCGGGGAGAGGGCCGGGCCTACGTTTGTCAAAGCCCGGCCCTCTCCCTATGATGTCGAAAAGGGAAGCTCCTTTTCTGTTCCATCCCCCCTCACGGTCGTCTCGTGGCACGCGCGTCCCCATTCCGCGTCCCCGCGGCCGTCGCAGTCAAACGAACACGGAGGGAGGGTCCGCCGTGCCCGGTACGATCGTCGTCGGCGCCCAGTGGGGCGACGAAGGTAAAGGCAAGATCACCGACCTGCTGGCCGAGAAGGCCGACGTGGTCGCGCGCTTCCAGGGCGGCAACAACGCCGGGCACACCATCGTGCGCGACGGCGAGGAGTTCAAGCTCCACCTCATCCCGTCCGGGATCCTGTACGAGGCCAAGACCTGCGTCATCGGCAACGGCGTCGTCATCGACCCGCGCATCCTGTTCGGCGAGCTCGAGGCGCTCCGCGCCCGCGGCATCGGCGGCGACAACCTGCGTGTGAGCGGCAACGCCCACCTCATCATGCCGTACCACCTGCTGCTCGACGGCGCCAACGAGCAGCAGCTCGGCAAGTACAGGATCGGCACCACGGGACGCGGCATCGGCCCGTGCTACGTGGACAAGTACACGCGCATCGGCATCCGCGTGCAGGACCTCCTGGACGAGAAGATCCTGCGGCGCAAGATCAAGACGGCGCTGCAGGAGAAGAACTTCCTGCTGCAGCGCTACGACATCGGCGTGCTCGACCCGGGTCAGGTCACCGAGGAGCTGCTCACGTACCGCGAGCGCTTCGAGCCCTTCATCTGCGACGCCAGCCTGCTCGTGAACCGCGCCCTCGACGAGGGCAAGCACGTGCTCTTCGAGGGCGCCCAGGGCGCGCTGCTCGACGTCGACTTCGGCACCTATCCGTTCGTGACGAGCAGCAACCCCATCGCCGGCGCCGCCTGCACCGGCATCGGCGTCGGCCCCACGCGCATCGACCACGTCATCGGCGTCGCCAAGGCCTACACCACGCGCGTCGGCGAGGGCCCCTTCCCCACCGAGCTCTTCGACGAGGTCGGCGGCGCCATGTGCGAGGTCGGCCACGAGTACGGCACCACCACCGGGCGCCAGCGCCGCTGCGGCTGGCTCGACCTGGTCGCGCTCAAGTACGCCGTGCGCCTGAGCGGCATCACGCACCTCGCCATCACCAAGCTCGACGTGCTCACCGGTCTGCCGGCCCTCAAGGTCGCCACACGCTACAAGGCCGGGCGCAAGCTGCTCGACGAGTTCCCGCTGCTGCAGACCGACTTCCACCACGCGAAGCCGGTGTACGAAGAGCTGCCCGGCTGGAGCGAGGACCTGCGCGACTGCGAGACGTGGCAGGACCTGCCGCAGGCGGCCCGCGACTACGTGCAGTACATCGCGGACTTCACGCAGACACGCGTGAAGTTCATCGCCGTCGGCCCCGGCCGCGACGAGACCATCGTCCTGCCGCGCAGCATCGGGCGCGGCGGGGCCCTCTGACCGTCAGGGCGCAAAGCAGGCCCAGGCCGGCGCGGACCAGACGCCCGCACACTGGCGCGGCGCGGCGGACGCCCGGACGCGGCGGCGCATCCGGGGTCCGAAGCTTCGCCACCGGGGACTTTGACGCGACGGGAAGCGGCACGTAAGACTCGGCTCGCCGCCGCGTCCCCCGCCCCGGCCGGAGACGGGCAGGACGCGGCCCACGGCCGCCTTGCGGCCATCTCACCGCCCAGCTCCGGCCACAGGAGGAGGGGGTCCCATGTTCCGCCGTCTCGTCGTCGTCTTCGTCGCCGCCTGCGCCGCAGCCATGCTGCTCGCACCGGCCTCAGCCCTGGCCGGACCCAGTTTCGACAAGGCCGTCGACCAGCTCGTGAAGCAAGGCTACCCGCAGGGCGTCGTGGACTACCTGGACAGCCTGGGCGACAATCCGCTCGGCTTCCGCCTCGCCGGCTCGCCCGCCGACAACGCGGCCGCCGACTACGTCGAGGCGGAGTTCACCGCGATGAAGCTCGCGGACGTGCGCCAGGAGGCCGTCCCCGTCGACGTCTGGGACATGCAGGGCGCGTGGGTCCGCGTGAACGGCCGGACGGTGGCCGCGTCGCAGTTCGCCGGCGTGCCCGGGACCGCCGGCGCGATCGGCGCGCCGGTCGTCTACGTGGGCCTCGGCACTTTCGCCGACTTCCTCGGCAAGGACGTGACCGGCAAGATCGTGCTCGTCGACCTGGAGCTCGACGAGTGGTGGCTCAACTACCCCGGCAGCCTCGCCACGCTGCAGGGCGCGAAGGCGGTCATCGCCACCTGGGGCGAGGCGACCGCCCCCTGGTACTCCCCGATGCACTCCCTCGGGGCCAACGACGGCGAGTACGACCGCTCGTGGGTGCCGATGGTCTACATCTCCCGGGCAGACGGCGCCTGGCTCAAGGACCGTCTGGCCAAAGGTCCGGTGACGGCGACGGTGCGCAGCGACGTGGCCGTCACCATGCACGACTTCGACCACCCGGAGCAGGGCGGGCTCGGCTACAACGTCGTCGGCGAGATCCCCGGCAGCGACCCGTCGGCCGGGGCGGTGCTCATCGCCTCGCACCACGACGCGCACTTCCGCGCCGGCCTCGACGACACCGGCGCTGTCGCCAACATGCTCCTCGTCGCCAAGGCCATGCAGCTGAGCGGCTACAAGCCGCAGCGCACCGTCATCTTCCTCTGCACCACCGGCGAGGAGTTCGGCTACACCGACGCCTGGTACGACTGGTGCGCCGGCGCCTGGTACGCGGCCACGGTGACGCACGCGAGCGGCACCGAGGACCCGTGGACCGGCACCGGCGGCCGCGTCGCGCTGCTGCTCAACCTGGAGCTCATGGCCCGCAAGGGCGCCCGGCTCGACATGAGCTCGTCGACCGCCCTGGTCCCGTGGCTGAAGGCGACGGCCAAGGCCTCCCCCGGTCTGCTCCCCAACGGGTTCGCGATCGAGGCGCCCATCGACACCTGGCAGGACGGCTGGACCTTCAACGCGGCAGGCGTGCCCTCCATGGTGATGGAGGCCGGCGGCAAGGGCTGGGACCGCATCTACCACACCACCGACGAGACCAAGGCGCTGGTGGACTACGGCTACCTCGGCAAGATCGCGAAGTTCGTCTACAAGCTGGACAGGAGCGCCGACACCGGCCTGCTGCCGTACGACCTCCGCGCCCAGGCCGACGACCTGGCCAAGGCCGTCGACCCCGAGGCCCTGCTCGGCGCCGGTGTGGACGCCGCCGCCGTCACGGCGCTCACCGAGGCGCTGCACGACTACACGGCGGCGGTGACGGCGTTCGCCGCCCGCGACATCGCCGCGGCGGACAGGTCCGCCGTGAACAAGGGGCTCGCCGCGGAACAGGCCTACTGGAACACGCACCTCACGGGTCTCGACGCGTGGGACTACCAGGCCTACCCCTTCCTGCAGACCCTCTACGACGTCCAGGACCTCGACCTGGCCCTCGCCCACCTGAAGGCGTCGCCGGCGGAGACGGAGGCCGCGCTCGAGGACCTCGGCGCGGTGTGCGTCACCTGGTACGGGCTCGAGTTCGGCGAGGACGCCTACGCGGCCAACCTGGTGCGCTACCTGCCGGACTACCCGCAGATCACCTGGGGCGGCCAGGTGGACGGCCCCTGGCACGTGGACATCATGGACGAGATCGCCGAGATCCAGAGCGGCGACGTCCAGGGCGCCATCGCCGGCCTGACCGCCGTGCGCGAGCAGGAGGTCGCCGGGGTGCAGCTCCCGGCGTACGACGGCAACGGGATGATCCACATCGACGGCCTCTCGGAGCGCGTGACGGCGATGACCGCGGCGCTGCAGGCCATGACGCCGATGGTGGACGCGCTCAAGTAGGTCCGGGGCGTCCGGGGCGCGGGTCCGGGGAGGGGCCGCCGGCAGGCGGCCCCTCCCCAAGCGCGCCGCGCCCGGGTAGACTCGCAGCGTACTGCCGGGCCACGGGATCTCCCCGCAGGCCCGGCTTCACTCCGGCACACCACGGGAGGCCTCCATGCGCGTGCTCGTTGTCGGCGGCGGCGGCCGGGAGCACGCCCTCGTCCACTCGTTCGCCCGGTCCCCGCTCGCCGAGCGCATCTTCGTCGCGCCGGGCAACGCCGGCACGGCGGCCGGGGCCGACAACGTGCCTCTCGGCGCCGACGACCTGCCCGCGCTGCTCGACTTCGCCAGCCGCGAGCACGTCGACCTCACGGTCGTCGGCCCCGAGGCCCCGCTCGTCGCCGGCCTCACCGACCTGTTCGAGGAGCACGGCCTCGCCGTGTTCGGCCCCAACCAGGCGGGCGCCCGGCTCGAGGGCAGCAAGGTCTTCGCCAAGGAGGTCATGCGCGAGGGCGGGGTGGCCACCGGCCTGTACCGGCGCCACGAGAGCCTCGAGACGGCCCTCGAGTGCCTGACGCTGCAGGACGAGTACCCGCTGGTCGTCAAGGCCGACGGGCTCGCCGCCGGCAAGGGCGTCATCATCTGCGAGGACTACGAAGCGGCGCGCGACGCGGTAGAGAGCTGCTTCGTCGACCGCGCTTTCGGCGCCGCCGGCGACGTCGTCATCGTCGAGGAGTTCCTGCAGGGCACGGAGGTCTCGCTGCTGGTGCTCTGCGACGGCGCGAACGCCGTGCCGCTGGCGCCGGCGCAGGACTACAAGCGCATCTTCGCCGGCGACCAGGGGCCCAACACCGGCGGCATGGGCAGCTACTGCCCGGTGCCGGGGTTCGAGCAGGCGGCGATCGACGCGGCCATGGAGAAGGTGGTCGAGCCCACGATGGCGGCGCTCAAGGCGCGCGGCATCGCCTACCGGGGCGTGATGTACGCAGGCCTCATCGTCACCCCGGGCGGCACCAGGGTGCTGGAGTACAACTGCCGCTTCGGCGACCCCGAGACGCAGGCCGTGCTTCCGCGGCTGGACAGCGACCTGCTGGAGCTGTGCGCGGCGGCGGCGGCCGGCGAACTCGCCGGCGTCAAGGCGGCCTGGAAGCCCCGCGAGTGCGTCACCGTCGTGCTGGCCTCCGCCGGGTACCCGGCCAGCAGCCACAAGGGCGACGTCATCACGGGGCTCGACGAGGCGGCCGCCCTGGACGACGTCACCGTCTTCCACGCCGGCACGGCGCTGCAGGACGGGCAGGTCGTCACGGCCGGCGGCCGCGTCCTGGCCGTGAGCGCGCTCGGCGACGGCTTCGCCGCCGCCCGGGCGCGCGCCTACGAGGGCGTCGGGAAGATCGCCTTCGACGGCGCGCAGGTCCGGCCCGACATCGCCGAGCGGGCCGTCAAGGCGCAGGCCGGCGAGCTGGACCTGTTCCCCCACGCCGGCACGGCGGACTGACGCCCACCGGCGACGCCCGCGCGCCGCGGGCCCCGCACACCCACGAGACAGGAGCCGAGCAGTGGAGAAGACGAGTACCGAGGTTGAGGCGCTTCTGCAGGGCATCGAGCTGGAACCGGTGCTGGTCGGCATCGTCATGGGCAGCGAGAGCGACCGCGAGGTCATGGACGCGGCCTGCAGGGAGCTGGACGAACGCAAGATCAAGTACGAGATCAACGTCATGTCGGCGCACAGGGACCCCGACAAGGTGGCGCACTACGCGAAGACCGCCCAGTCGCGCGGCCTCAAGGTGCTGATCGGCGGCGCCGGCAAGGCGGCGGCGCTCCCCGGCGTGCTCGCCTCCTACACCAACATCCCGGTGATCGGCGTACCCATCAAGACGAGCGACCTGGGCGGCCTCGACTCCCTGCTCAGCATCGTGCAGATGCCCCCGGGCGTGCCGGTGGCGTGCGTCGCCATCAACGGCGCCCGCAACGCGGCGATCCTGGCGGCGAAGATCCTGGACGTCTGAGCCGAGCTGAGCCGCCCACGCTGCGCAGGACACCGCCGGGGGCTCGTCATCGGGCCCGGCGGGGAACACTCCCGGTATGGTGCTGCACGGCTACAGATCGGCCCTGGTGCCCCCGCCGCAGGGACCCTCTTCGGCGGCGGTCTCGGCCGGGCGCCTCGTCTTCGTGGCGGCCCAGGCGCCGCCCGGAGCCGGCGAGGTGCCGGGCGGCGATGCCTCGGAGCAGGCGCGGCGGGCGCTCGGCGACCTCGCCCATCAGCTTCGCGCCACCGGGCTCGGCACGGAGAGCGTCGCCGAGCTGACGGTGTACCTCACCGACCCGGCGGCGCTCGGCGCGGTCGACGAGGCCTGCCGAGAGTTCTTCGCCGAGCCGTTCCCGGCGCGCAGTGTGGTCGGCGCCGCCTGGCTGCCGGGAGGCGCCCTCCTCCAGGTCTCGGCCGTCGCGATACGCTACTGACCTGTACGCGACAACGCGCGGACCCACCGACGAGAGGAACCTCCATGGACAAGCAGGCATTCGCATCACCCGAGGGCGCGCCCGCCGTGGGGCCGTACTCGGCGGCCCTGGGGGC
>CAIXSE010000042.1 GCA_903921965.1 uncultured Thermoleophilia bacterium
CGGAAGCGCTCCGCGGTGTCCCGCAGGTCCTGCTGGAGGCGCAGGGTCTCGGTGACGTCCTGCAGACAGCCGACGAGACGGGTGAGCCCGCCGTCCGGGCCCGGCTCCATCCGGCTGGGCCCGGCCAGCACGTGCACGCTGCCGTCGCGGTGGATCACGCGGAACTGCTGGTGCCGGACGCCGCCGCCGCCGATCTGCGCCGCGAACGCGTCGAGGAGCCGGTCGCTGTCGTCCGGGTGGACGCGGCGCTCCACGAGGGCCCGCAGGTCTCCGGCCAGGTCCTCCGCGCCGGCGTCGAGCAGCTCAAGGAGCATCGGCGACCAGACGGCCTCACCGGTGCTCGTGTCGACCTCCCAGCTGCCGAGACGCCCGAGCTGCTCCGCCGTGTCACGCGTGGCCTGCAGGCGCGCGAGCTGCAGCTCGCGCTCTCTGACCTCGGAGAGGTCCATCGCCACCAGGCAGACGGTCGCCGCGGCACCGTCCGGCATGGGGCTCAGGCAGAGCTGCAGCGGCACCACCCTGGCACCGGGAGAGGTGACCTCGCCGCAGCACGGCTCAGTGCGGGCGGTGCCGAGCAGCCGTCGCCAGACCGGGGCTTCTTCGGCCGCGATGAGCTCGCCGAAAGCCCTGCCGACCAGCGCGTCCGGTGTCGTCTCCACGATGTCGGCGAGGCGGCGGTCGCAGGAGAGCACGACGCCGTCGCACGAGAGCGTGGCCGTGCCGGGGTCCATCTTCTCGATGGCCAGGCGGTACGGCTCGTCGGCGCCGTGCAGCGTGAAGACCTGGTCGCCTCCGGGGCTCCTGGGCGGCAGCGTCGCGTCAGAGCGGGTCGTGGAAGCAGTCCTCGGTCGTGCCATCGGTCACCTCCCCGACGACTGGGTCAGCGGCGGCCGGCGCCAGAAGCCCCGCTGCGCCCGACCCGCGCCGCGGGTCCCGGCCGTGCAGACCGATGGTAGGACTCCCCGGGAGACCGCACATGATGCGGACACCATGACCGGCGTATGGGCAATGTGAGTACGGGTCTATGGCGAAATGAATACGCCCTCTCTGCTGAAAGCGACTACACTGGCGGCAGGGCCGCCACGACAGGGCGGCGGGGTGACGGGGTGACGGGTGAGCGCAGCCCACAGAATGCGCGTCCTGATCGTGGACGACCATCCCATGGTCCGTACGGGGCTGCGCAAGTACCTCGATGCCGCCGAGGACGTCGAGGTGGTGGGAGAGGCCCGCGACGGGTCCGAAGCGGTGACCCAGTGCGCCCGTCTGCGTCCCGACGTGGTCCTGATGGACCTGGTCATGCCGGTGATGGACGGCCCGGAGGCGACCGCCCGTATCAGGTCGGAGCAGCCGGACGTGCAGGTGGTCGCCGTGACCAGCTACGTCCAGGACGACCTCGTCCAGCGGGCCCTCGACGCCGGCGCGGTCGGCTACCTGCTGAAGGACGCGCGCCCCGAGGCGGTGCTCCAGGCCGTGAGAGACGCGGGCGAGGGCCGCGGCTCCGTCGACAGCGCGGCGCTGCGGGCCATGATGCGCCGGTCCCACGACCGGGTGGGCAGGGACCTCACCGGACGGGAGCGCGAGGTGCTCCGCCTGCTCGCCGAGGGCCTGAGCAACGACGAGATCGCCGCGCAGATCGGCATCGTCACCGGCACGGCGAGCCTGCACGTGAGCAGCATCCTCGCCAAGCTCGAGGCGCCGAACCGCACGGCGGCCGTGCTCATCGCCGTCAAGCACGGCCTGGTGGAGAACCCGGCGCCCTGACGCGGTGCGCCGGCGCCGCCCCGAGCGGCCGTCCGGATCACGCCGTGCCGGTCACCCCGGCGCGCCTCCCGGCACCGGCCAGTCGAGGGTGACGACGGTGCCGGCACCGGGCGAGCTGTCCACCGTCACCCGGGCGCCGATGCCCCGTGCCCGCTCGCGCATGATCGCGAGTCCCATCCCCTCGGGCGCGCGTGCCGCATCGAACCCCACACCGTCGTCGGTGACGACGAGGCGGACCACGGCGTCCCGCAGCTCCACGGTCGCCGAGACCCGCCCTGCCCGAGCGTGCTTGCCGGCGTTGTTCAGGGCCTCCTGGGCGATCCTGTAGAAGGCGACGTGGACGTCGTCGGGCAGGTCCAGGCCCTGCTGCACCGCGACCTCGACCGCGGTGGCGCCCAGCCCGGCCAGCGCGTCTCCGAGGCGCTCCAGAAGCATCGGCAGCGGAGCGGTGACGACGGTCTCCGGACGGAGCGCGTACAAGAGGGTCCGCAGCTCTCCGAGGGAGCCGC
This sequence comes from uncultured Thermoleophilia bacterium, assembly GCA_903921965.1. The sequence goes on from CAIXSE010000042.1 coordinate 2,271, forward strand.
GGACGAGGCGGCGCAGCGCCTGCACGTCTTCCGCCGCTTCCTCGGGCGCCCGCTCGAGCTCCCCGGGCAGCACGTCGAGGATGAGGTTGGCGGAGTACAGGCCCTGCGTCACCGAGTCGTGCAGGTCGCGGGCGAGCCGCTGGCGCTCGTCCTCCGCGGCCCGGACCGTCTCGACGAGACGCAGCTTCTGCTCCGCCTCGCGCTGCCCGGTGACGTCCCGGGTGAACCCGGTGATGACGCCGGCGGGCGACTCCGGGTCGCCTTGCGGCGTGCCGGTGGAGTGCAGGACGTGCACGCTGCCGTCGCGGTGCACGACGCGGTACTCGTAGTCGAGAGGTCCCTGGTGCGCGAGGTAGGCGTCGTAGGCGCTCCGGGCCGCCGCCCGGTCCTCCGCCGGCATGCGCGTCTCCAGGACCACGGCGAAGTCGCCGCGCAGGTCCTCGGGCGCCAGGTCGTGGAGGACGTACATCTCGGGCGACCACTCCACGCGTCCGCTCGCGAGGTCCCAGCGCCAGCTGCCCAGGCGCGCGACCTCCTCGGCGACGTCGCGCCACTCCTGCAGGCGCGCGACCTCCGCGGCGGCGGCGACCTGGGCGGTGACGTCGACGACGGTGCTGAAGTAGTAGAGGGGCTCGTCGTGCGGGCCGCGCCGCAGGGTGGCGGCGACGTCGCCCCAGACGAGGGAGCCGTCCCGGGCCGTGTAGCAGCGGCGGTAGGACACCTCGCCGACCTCGCCGGCGAGCAGCGCCGCCTGGTTGCCCGCCACGAGCTGCTCCTCGCCGGGCACGGCCAGGCGCGCGATCTCGACCCCTTCGAGCTCCTCCGGGGCGTAGCCGAGCATGTGCGCGAAGGCGCTGTTCACGCGCACGAGGCGGCCCTCCAGATCGCCCGTGGCGATGCCCACGCTGCTGCGTTCGAAGAGGTAGCGGTAGCGGTCCTCGCTCTGCGCGAGCGCCGCCTCGGCGTCCTTCACCTCCGTGATGTCGGTGAACACCGTGAACACCTGATGGGGCTCCTCCGCGCCCTGCCGGAACTGCGGCACGGCGTCGATCAGGATCCAGCGCGCGGAGTCGCTCCCGGGGTGGCGGACGCCCATCTGCACGCCCTCGACCCGGCGGCCGGTGCGCAGCGCCACCATGGCCGGGTGCTCCTCGCCGGGGAAGTCGCTGCCGTCCTCGCGCATGGCACGCCAGCGGGGATCGCCGGAGTCGCGGCCCTGCAGCTGCGCGAGCGAGAGCCCGAGGATGCGCTCGGCGGCCCGGTTGGCGTCGCTGATGGCGCCGTTCGCGTCCTGGAAGACGACGCCCTGGGTCATCGCGTCGAAGAGGCTGCGGAAGTGCTCTTCGGAGGCGGCGAGGCGGGCGAAGGCCACCTCTCGCTCGAGCTCCGCGACCTTGCGCGCGTGGATGTCGACGTTCAGGCCCAGCCACTTGCGGACCGCGCCGTGGTCGTCGCGCAGCGGCACGGCGCGCACGCTCGTCCACCGGTAGCTGCCGTCCGCCATGCGGAGCCGGTGCTCCTGCTGGAAGTCGCGCCCGGTCGCCGCGCTCTCCCGCCACATCTGCAGGGCCCGCTCGCGGTCGTCCGGGTGGATCGCCCCCGCCCAGGCTTCGCCGAGCCACCCATCCAGACTGCGTCCGGTGCAGGCGCGCCAGGACGGACTGTCGCTCACGACCACGCCGTCGGCGTCGGCCTCCCAGACCGCCTGCGAGACGCCCTCGAGGAGCCTGACATGCCGCGCATCGCTCTCGCGAAGCGCGTCCTCCGCGGCCAGCTGCTCGGTGACGTCCCGCTGATAGCCCCTGAACCTGACCGAGGCGCCCGAGGCGTCGTGCTCCAGAGTCCCGACGCTGCGGAGGACGTGGACGCTGCCGTCGCGGTGGACGACGCGGAAGTCCACCGGGGCGAACTCGCCGCCCTCGAGGACGGCCGTCATCCTGGCGGCGAGGCCGGGGAGGTCATCGGGGTGCACGCGGGCGTCGATGACGCGCCGGAAGTCCCCCCCGAGCTCACCGTCGAAATCTGCAGGGTCCCAGTCCCACAGGTGGAACATGCCCGGCGACCAGACGGCCTTCCACGACGGCAGCCGGAACTCCCAGCCGCCGGTGCCGCCGATCTCCTCGGCACGGTCGCGCACCTCGGACAGGAAGCGCAGGCGCTCCCCGGCGGCGGCGCTCTCCCGCTCGAGCGTGCGCCGCTCGGTGACGTCCCGCGCGCGCACGACGACGCCGCCGATGCTGCCGGAGGCCAGCCGGAGCGGCGTCCAGACCGTCTCGTAGGTCCGGGCGCCCTCGGGCTCGACGGTGAGGTCCTCCTCGACGCGCTCGCCGGCGAGGGCGCGCCGCGGCGCGGCGAGCACTTCCTCGCGCTCCCCGGCCGGCATGTGCTCGCCGAAGGGCGCGCCGGCCGCGACGTCGACGCCGTAGCGCCGGCGGAACGCGCGCGCGTAGGCGTCGTTGAAGAGCACGTGCCGCAACCCGGCGTCGAGCACGACGAACAGGTCGTCGCGCTCGGAGACGGCGGCGAGCAGGGCCGCCGCCTCGACGGCCGCCGGCGGCGGCGTCTCCTCACGTCTGTCGTCACCTTCCGGCGTCATGCCGGGTCCACCTCCCGCGGCGTGCCGGTCGCGGAGAGGCGCTCCTCGCCGGCAAGGACCATACTAGGCGGAGGACCCGGGGTGCGACAGGGCCAGGTCAGACGGCGGCGGGCAGCGTGAAGTACACGGTCGCCCCCTCGCCCACCGCACCCTCGGCCCAGACGCGGCCCCCGTGCCGGGCGACGATGCGCTGGACCATGGCGAGGCCGATACCGCTGCCGGGGAACTCGTCCTCGGTGTGGAGCCTGCTGAACGGCGCGAACAGCGCGCCCGCATAGGCCATGTCGAAGCCGGCGCCGTCGTCGCGCACGAAGAAGACCGTCTCCCCGTCCTCGACGCGTGCCCCCAGCTCGATGTGCGCCGGTTCCCTGCCCGACGTGAACTTCCAGGCGTTGCCGAGCAGGTTCGCGAGCACCACGTCGAGGAGCGCCGGGTCGGCCACGGCGCGCAGACCGGGCCGCACGGAGACCTCGACGCGGCGCTCCGGCGCCGCGGCGGCCAGCTCGTCGAGCACGGCCGCCGCGGCCGCGCTGACGTCCACGTCGGCGAGCCGGAGCTCCACGCGACCGGCGCGCGAGAAGCCGAGCAGGTCGTCGATGAGGCGGCCCATGCGCTGGGCACCTGCGCGGATGCGCTCCAGGTGCCCGAGCCCCTCCTCGTCGAGGACTCCCGCGTAGTCGTCGACGAGGATCTGACTGAAGCCGTCGATGGCCCGCAGCGGAGCGCGGAGGTCGTGGGAGACGGAGTACGAGAACGACTCCAGCTCGCGGTTCAGCGCTTCCAGACGGCGGCCGCTCTCCTCGAGATCCCGCTGGCGCGCCCTGAGCGTGGCCTCGGCCGCGCGCAACCCGGTGACGTCCTGCATGTAGCCGACGGCGGCGACGGGTCGTCCGTCCTCGTCGCACTCGATCCTGCCACCCCTCCTGATGACGTGCTCCGAGCCGTCGCGCCACGTGACGCGGAACTCGACGGTCGGCATCTCCCCTCGTCCCCGGGCCTGCGCGAGCGCCTGCAGCAGCCTCTCGCGATCGTCCGGGTCCACCCTCGTCGCGAGGACGCTGCCGTAGAAGTCGGGCTCGGCCTCCGGCGCGACGTCCAGCAAGCGGCGGACCTCGGGCGACCAGACAGAGGTGAGCGTCGCGAGGTCCAGCCTGAAGCTGCCGACGTGCGCCACGCTCTCGGCCACGTCGCGCATCGCCTGCAGCCGGGCGATCTGCTCGGCGGCCGCGACCTGCTCGGTGACGTCCATCACGGAACCGATGAAGTACAGCGGCTGCCCGTCCGCATCCCGCTGCAGCGTGGACGAGACGTCCCCCCAGCGGATGGACCCGTCCTTGGCCCGGTAGCGCCGGCGCGCGTGCCCCTGGTCGCTCGTCCCGTCGACCATGGCGGCCACGCGCCGGCGCATGGCCTCGTCGTCCTCGGGGACGGTGAACAACGTGATGTCCGCGCCCTCCATCTCCTCCGGCCGGTAGCCGAGCATGCGGCACAGCGCCGCGTTCACCTTGACGAAGTGGCCGTCCGGGGAGGTGAGCGCGTGCCCGACGAAACTGTGCTCGAAGATGTCGCGGAACTGCTCCTCGCTCTGGAGCAGGGCGGCCTGAGACTCGTGCCGGTAGGTGACGTTCCTGAACGTGACGCTCAACCGCCGGTCTCCCGTCGGCACGGCGCTGATGTCGTAGCGCGCGCTCGGCGCCATGTCCCCGGTCACGGGGACGTCCTCCGCCATCCACGGTTCGCCGGTGAGCACCGCCTCCAGGTAGCGGCCGAAGACCGTGTCCCGGGCACGGGGCGAGTTCTCGAGCAACCCTGTGCCCACGAGCTGCTGCCGCGATCTGGAGAAGTACTCGCAGGCCGCGCGATTGACCTCTTCGTACACGAAGTCGAGCGGCTCGCCGGCGTCGTCGCACACCAGCCGCAGCAGGATCTGCGGGTCGAGCATGCCGTCGATGACGGTGCGCAGGAGTCGCTCCGAGTGGGCCAGCGCGGCCGCCGCCGCGTGGCGCCCGGTGACGTCGCGGACGGTCAGACCGAGGGCATCCCCCACGCGACTGGCGCGGACGTCGAAGTACGCCCCGGTGCCCGTGGCGGCGTCCCCGAGAAGGACGTCGTCGCGGGCGAGCGGCGCACCGGTCTCGACCACCGTGGCACACAGGCCGAAGAAGTCCGCCTCCGCCACCCCGGGGAAGAAGTCGCGGACGCTTCTTCCGACGAGCTCCTCGCGACCCACCCCCAGGTACTCGCAGGCCGCGCGGTTGCCTTCCAGGCAGACGAAGTCGACGATGCGGCCCTCCCCGTCGCGCACTGCCTGAGCCAGCACCTGGGGGTCGAGCATGGCGTCCGCCGTGGCGCGCAGGAGCTCACGGCTGCGGCGAAGCTCCTCCTCCAGACGCACCTGACCGTCGATGTCGCTGAACACCGCGATCAGCGCCGGCGGTCCGCCGGCATCCTCGGAGAGCAGGCCGCGGACGCGGAACCACCTCTAGGCGCCGTCCTTGCCCAGGATCCGGGTGGTGAGCTCGGCGGTCTCGCCCGGCCGCAGCCCGCCCAGGACCGAAGCCTGTTCCTCCAGGTCGTCGGGATGCCACAACCGCGGCGCACTGGTGCCGACCAGCTCCTCGGGCGCCCACCCGAGCAGGGCCGTGACCGACGGCGAGACCCACTCGATCACGCCCTCGTTCGAGCCCTGGAAGAAGACGTCCATGGCGTGCCCGGCGATGAGACGGTAGAAGTCGTCGCGTGCGGGAGTCCGGTCCCGGTCGGACGACACCGCTGCCCCCTCTCGTCACCCCGCCACGGCGACGGGTGCGCCGCAGCCCTGCAAGGAGTCTAGGGCTTCTCTATGAGAATATCCATATGTCCCCGCGCGGACACGCGGCCGCGGCCGGCCCGGACGCCCGCGCGAAGTCACCGGCGGCACCTGTGGAGTATGTGGGGAGCGGCCGGTAGTATGGGGCAGACGGACAGGGAGCCCGTCGCGCCGGAGGGAGGGTCCGCGTGCCGCGCAGCACGAAGAAGCACCTGCAGCTGCACTTCAGGGTGCGTCCCTTCCTCATGCGCTGGCTGGTGAGCGCCCTCACCCTCGCGGTCACGGTGCTGCTCGTGCCGCACGTCTACTTCACGGGCGACTGGCCGGTCCTCTCGTACCTCATCATCAGCGGCGTGTTCGGCCTGCTGAACGCCTTCATCAAGCCCCTGTTCCAGCTCCTGCTCCTGCCGCTCATCTTCGTCTCCTACGGACTCATCATCGTGGTGATCAACACGGTCGTGCTCTACCTGCTCAGCTGGATCTTCCCCGACCGCTTCCACGTGGAGCACCTGCTGTGGGCGATCGTCGGCGGTATCGTGAGCGGCATCGTCTTCACGGTGCTCGAGAACCTGTTCGGCCTGGCGCCGCCGATCATGCTCGCGGCGCCGGCGGACGTGCAACACCAGATCGACGAGGGCGGGCCGGGGCTCGTGGAGTCCGGGATCCTCAAGGTGGCCGGGCACGGGACCACGACCCACCTGGCGGCGACCGAGCCGCCGCAGGCCGAGGTGGCGGCCGCCATCCTCGACACGGTGGGTCCCGCCGAGCCGGCGGCGGCCGCACCGGGCGGCGCCGCGGCCGGCGGCGACGCGGCGGCCGGCGGCGAGCGGGAGGCGCCGCGATGAGACGCTCGTCGCTCGACAAGATACGTGAGGACGTCCGCCTGCAGCTCGTCTACAAGACGCTGCTGCGGTACGGGCTCGACGCCGTGCTCGACCACAACGCCTGGGTCGGCGGCTTCCGTCACAAGATGGAGACGTGGGTGTGGCGGCTCCCCAAGGGCTGGGAGGAGCCGCCGCCGGCCGTCAAGATCCGCCTCATGCTCGAGGAGCTCGGCCCGACCTACGTGAAGATCGGGCAGATCGTCTCGAGCCAGGCGTCCATGCTGCCGGCCGACTGGGCCACCGAGCTCACCAAGCTCCAGAGCGACGTGCCGCCGTTCCCGCCCGACCAGGTGCGCGAGGTCATCATCGACGAGCTCGGCGGACCGCCCGAAGAGCTGTACGCCTCGTTCGAGCCCTACGCGTTCGCCGCGGCCTCCACGGCACAGGTGCACCGCGCCACGATGCACGACGGCACCACCGTGGCCGTCAAGGTGCAGCGCCCCGACATCCAGCACATGATCCGCGCCGACCTCGGCATCATGCTCAACGCCGCCAGGGTCGCGTCCAAGCGCTCCGAGACCGCCCGCTCGCTCGACATCTACGGCATGATCGACCAGTTCTCGGCGGGCGTGCTCGAAGAGCTGGACTACAGCGGCGAGACGTACAACGCCCTCAAGCTCACCACGAACATGGCCGGCCTGCCCGGCATCCACGTCCCCACCATCTACACCGAGCTCTCCACCACCAAGATCATCACCCAGGAGTTCATCAAGGGCGTCAAGGTGAGCGATGTGGCGGCCATCGAGAAGGCCGGCCTGGACAAGGCCGAGATCGCCCGCAACGCCCTGCGCGCCCTCATCAAGCAGCTCATCCTGGATGGCTTCTTCCACGCCGACCCGCACCCCGGCAACCTGCTCGTCGACCTCGACACCGGCACGATGACGTTCATCGACCTCGGGATGATGGGCGAGCTCGACCTGCAGAAACGCCTGCGGCTCGCGCAGCTCATGGTCGTGGCGCAGGAGGGCAGCGTGGAGGGCATGGCGTCGGCCCTGGAGGGCATGAGCGTGCCCTTCCGCGGCGAGGTGGACAGCCGCGCGTTCCAGCGCGACTTCGCGCGGCGCGTGGGCCGCTACGTGGGGCACGGCCAGAAGGTCTCGTTCGGGCAGATCGCCAACGAGGGGTTCGACCTGCTGCGCGTGCACGGCCTGCGGCTCGACGCCGACCTCACCCTGGCCGTCAAGGCGCTGGTGCAGACCGAGAGCGTGGCCCGCGCGCTGTCGACCTCCAGCGGCCTGCTGGCCGAAGGCGTGCCGATGCTGCGCGACATGGCGCTCGACATGGTCACCGGCGAGCGCATCGTCAGCGAGGCCAAGAGGCAGCTCATCGGCATCGGCGGCCAGGTCATCGACCGCATCCCGTCGCTGAGCGAGGCGACCCTGAAGTGGCTCGACCAGTACCAGAAGGGCCGCTTCGAGATCACCATCGACACGTCGCAGCTCTCGCAGGAGGTGACGAAGCTGACCCGGCTCGGCCGCGAGCTGGTCATCGCCATCATCCTCGTCGGCATCATCATAGGGTCGGCGGTGGGCTCCTACGGCATCGCGGCCGCAGGGCCCAAGGGCCAGATGTGGGACCTGCTCTCGCGCCTGGTGCCCATCATGCTCATCCTGGCGCTGCTCGTCGCCTTCTTCATCGTGCTGCGCCTCACCTGGCGCTGGCTGCGAGGGGCGGCGGCCGACGAAGACTGAGAAGAAGGGGCGCC
>CAIXSE010000043.1 GCA_903921965.1 uncultured Thermoleophilia bacterium
TCGGGTCCTTGTCGTCGAAGTAGAAGCGCGTGAAGGCGACGTCGAAGCCGAGCGTGACGAACACGTCGAGGAACGTGGTGACGGTGACGACCATGCCGACCACGCCGTAGTCCGCCTTGGTCATGAAGGCCGTGAACAGCGGCAGCATGAGCGCGGTCAGGAACTTCTGCAGCATCCGGCCGCCACCGTAGATGGTGGAGTCCTTCAGCAGCAGGGAGTACGAGTGGCTCTTGGGCTTCTGCGCGGCGGCCTGGCGGCGGCGGGAGAGCGGGTTCGTGACGCCTCCGGGGTGCTGGGGTGCGGCTGCGTGAGGGCGCGCGGCCGCCGGTCGGCGTGATCGGGTGGTCATTCTACCATCGCGGCACGACGCGGCCGGCGCGCCACCCTCTCACTGCGCCGCACCTGTGCGTTGGATGCATTCGGTGGATTCAACCAGTCGTCGCAACACTCGAGCGAGAGGAGTTGCGATGGGCACGGGGAAGCGGGGATCTGATCGGGCTGCTCGGCCAGCGACACCCTCGCTGGGACGCCCGTCGGTCGGACGCCGAGAGCATCGACAGCGCTTCTGGATGGCTGTCGCCCGGGGGCTGTCGAACCGGGACGCGGGCATCGAGGCGGGGGTCTCGGCCGGGCTCGGCGCCCGCTGGTTTCAGGAGGCTGGCGGGATGCCGTCGATCACCATGGGGGCGCTGTCGGGGCGCTACCTGTCGTTTGCCGAGCGGGAGGAGATCGCGCTGCTGCGCATCCGCGGCTGCGGTGTGCGCGAGACGGCGCGCGTGCTCGGTCGCTCGCCCTCGACCATCTCGCGTGAGCTGCGCCGCAACGCCGTGAGCGGCCACGGCTGCCGGTATCGCGCCGTGGCCGCCCAGTGGCATGCCGATCTGCGGGCACGACGCCCGAGGCCGGCGAAGCTGGCCGTCAACCCCGCGCTGCGCCAGTATGTGCAGGAGCGTCTCTCCGGAGCGGTGCAACGGCCCGACGGGACCGCCGTGGAAGGCCCCGCGGTACAGTGGATCGGCCGACGTCGCGGCCGGCGGACGGACCGCCGTTGGGCGCAGTCGTGGAGCCCGGAGCAGATCTCGGGTCGGCTGCACCTCGACTTCCCGGATGATGAGTCGATGCGCATCTCACACGAGGCGATCTACCAGGCGCTGTACGTGCAGGGCCGAGGAGCACTGAGCCGCGAGCTGACCGCCTGTCTGCGCACGGGCAGGGCGCTGCGCGTCCCGCGAGCGCGGACGCGGCGGGGCAAGAGCTTCGTGAGCGACCGGATCCTCATCAGCGAGCGTCCCGCCGAGGCCGCGGACCGCGCCGTCCCCGGGCACTGGGAGGGTGACCTCATCCTCGGCTTGGGGAGGTCGGCGATCGGCACCCTCGTCGAGCGCAGCAGCCGCTTCACGATATTGCTGCACCTGCCGCCGATGAGTGACCACGAGGGCCCCAGAGTGAACCACGGTCCCGCGCTTGCCGGGCATGGCGCCGAGGCGGTCCGTGACGCGATCGCCGTGGCCATCACCACCCTCCCCGGGCAACTGCGCCGGTCGCTGACCTGGGACCAGGGCATCGAGATGGCCCAACACGCCCAGCTGCGCATCGAGACCGGTCTGCCTATCTACTTCTGCGACCCGCAGAGCCCCTGGCAGCGCGGCACCAACGAGAACACCAACGGCCTCCTGCGCCAGTACTTCCCGAAGGGCACCGACCTCGCAAGGCACAGTGCCGAGGACCTCGCGGCGGTCGCCGCGACGCTGAACAGCCGGCCCCGCAAGACGCTCGGCTGGAGGACCCCCGCGGAGGTCCTCGACGACTACCTTCGCGCGTTCTCGGCGCCCTGACACCGTCCAGCCGCTCCTGATCGCCGCAGCGGGACCCCGAGCGACCTCCAGGTCACGGCCCCCGCACGCTCGTCTTCGATCGATCACTGGAAGACGGACGCACTCACCTGCTATGAACTGTCCTTGATCTACGGAGAGCAGCTGTTGCGACGACCGGTTGAGTTCGGGTTCTGCAGCGAA
>CAIXSE010000044.1 GCA_903921965.1 uncultured Thermoleophilia bacterium
ACGCCGACATGATCAAGATCACCGAGGAGGTCGCCGACGCGGTGCGGCAGACCGGCCTCTCGGACGGCACCGTCACCCTGTTCGTGCCGGGCGCGACCGGGGCGCTCACCACCCTCGAGTTCGAGCCGGGCGTCGTGGAAGACGTGCAGCGGGCGCTCGACGTCGTCGCCCCCGCCGGGCAGTTCTACCAGCACAACGTGAACCTGGGCGACGGCAACGGCCACTCGCACGTGCGCGCGGGCCTCGTGGGACCGTCGCTGGTCGTGCCGTTCGTCGACGGCCGCCTCACGCTCGGCATCTACCAGAACATCGTGTTCTGCGACTTCGACGCGCGCCCGCGCGAGCGCAGCGTCGTGGTGCAGGTGATGGGCCTGTGAGCGACGCCGCCGACGGCGCGGCCGGCGCCCGGGACTGCGCCCCGGGCACCGACGCCGGCCGCCCGCGCCCGGTCGTCCAGGTCGCGCTCGACTTCGTCGACCTGCCGCGCGCGCTCGAAGTCGCGCGCGAGGCGGTGGCCGGCGGCGTGGACTGGATCGAGGCCGGCACGCCGCTCATCAAGGCCGAGGGCCTGAACGCCGTCCGCGCGCTCAAGGCCGAGTTCCCGGACAAGGTCATCGTCGCCGACATGAAGACCATGGACGCCGGCCGCACCGAGGTGGAGTACGCGGCCAAGGCCGGTGCGAGCGTGGTCGGCGTGCTCGGCGCCGCCTCCGACAGCACCATCAAGGAGTGCGCCGAGGCGGCGCGCAACTACGGCTGCCAGCTGATCGTGGACATGATCGAGGTCGCCGACCCCGTCGCCCGCGCCAAGCGGGCAGAGGAGCTCGGCGCCGACTACATCGGCATCCACACGGCCATCGACCAGCAGATGCGCGGCGAGGCCCCGTTCGAGACGCTCAAGGCCGTCGCCGAGGCGGTCGTGATCCCCGTCTCGGTGGCCGGCGGCATCAACAGCGAGACGGCCGCCGCGGCCGTGGACGCCGGCGCCCAGATCGTCGTCGTGGGCGGCGCCATCATCAAGTCGGTCGACGCCGCCGGAGCCGCCGAGGAGATCCGCCGGGCCGTGGACGAGCGCGTCTGCATCGAGACTCGGCTGTACAAGCGCGCCGCGAGCGACGACATCCGCGCGGTGCTGGAGCAGGTCTCGACGGCGAACGTGAGCGACGCCTGGCACCGGCAGCCGAGCCTGCCGGGCATCAAGGCGCTGCTGCCGGGCGCACACATGTGCGGCCCGGCCGTCACCGTCCGCACCTATGCCGGCGACTGGGCCAAGCCGGTGGAGGCGATCGACGTCTGCCGGCCCGGCGACGTGCTCGTGATCGACGCCTGCGACGCCACGCCGGCGATGTGGGGCGAGCTGGCCACGCACAGCGCCATGGTCAAGGGCGTCGCCGGCCTGGTCGTGTGGGGCGCGATCCGCGACACCCCCGAGATCGCGCGCCTCGGCTTCCCCGCCTTCAGCAGCAAGGTCTGCGCCAACGCCGGCGAGCCCAAGGGCTTCGGAGAGATCGACGTGCCGGTCACGATCGCCGGCCAGACGGTGCGCCCCGGCGACTGGATCGTCGGCGACGACGACGGCGTGATGATCCTGCCCAAGGAGCAGGCCGTTGAGCTCGCCAACCGCGCCATGGACGTGCTCGAGAAGGAGAACCGCATGCGCGGCGAGATCGAAGCCGGCAAGACGCTCGCCGAGGTCGCCTACCTGCAGAAGTGGGAGAAGGCGCGCTGAAGGGCAGCGGCCCGGCGCCCCCGCCGCCCCGGGCCGCGGCCGGGGCGGGAGGGCGCTGCGCCCCCCGCCCCGGCCGCATCCGTCACTGGGCCGTCACCACCGGCCTCACCGTGTTCTGCGCCTTGAAGGCGCCGGCGGCGTCGTAGTAGTAGACGGAGAGGATCCACTCGCCGGCCGGCAGGCTCCAGGTGCAGTCGAGGCTGTAGGCGGCCTGGCCGGCGACGACCGGCA
>CAIXSE010000045.1 GCA_903921965.1 uncultured Thermoleophilia bacterium
ATCCAGGGCGAGGGCGGGTTCATCGTCCCGACCGTCGAGTACATGCAGGAGGTGCGCGCCATCGCCACCGAGATCGGCGCCTGCCTCATCGTCGACGAGGTCCAGGCCGGCTTCGGCCGCACCGGCACCTGGTTCTGCCACGAGCACTACGGCATCGAGCCCGACATCATGACCGTCGCCAAGGGCATCGCCTCCGGCTACCCGCTCGGAGCCATCGCCGCGCCCGAGTCGCTGTGGAGCAAGACGCTGCCCGGTTCCATGGGCGGCACCTACGGCGGCAACGCCGTCGCCTGCGCCGCCGCCCTCGCCACCATCGAGGCGATGGAAGAAGAGGGCATGCTGGTCAACGCGCAGCGGCAGGGCGAGAAGCTGCGCGCCTTCTTCACCGGCCTCAAGGACAAGTACCCGACCATCGGCGAGGTCCGCGGCATGGGCCTCATGAACGCCATCGAGTGCGTCGTGCCCGACACCAGGGAGGCCAACGCCGTGGCCGCCAAGGCGTTCATCGCCGAGTGCTCCAAGCGCAAGCTCATCCTCATGGGCGCCGGCTCGCTGGGCAACTGCGTCCGCTTCCTGCCGCCGCTCAACATCAAGGACGAGGAGATGGACCTGGCGTTCGAGATCTTCACCGACGCCGCCGCCGTCGCCTTCGCCTGAGTCGCTTCGGCACACCACGCACGCCCGCGGGGGCGGGGAGTTCCGGCTCCCCGCCCCCGTGCTACACTCTGGGACGATGAGCGACCCCTCCCCGCAGGCACTCCGTTTCACGACGCACGTCCGCGTACGCTACGCAGAGACCGACGCCGGCGGCGTGGTGTACCACGCGAACTACCTCGTGTGGATGGAGGTCGCACGCATCGACATGCTGCGTGAGCTCGGCTACCCGGTCACCGCCATCGAGGCCCGCGGCGTGGTGCTGCCGGTCGTCGACGTGCAGGTGAAGTACCTGCGGCCGGCGCACCTCGACGACCTCGTGGAGGTCGCCCTGTGGATCGACGCGGTGGGCCCGGCCACGTTCTCCTTCAAGTACGAGGTCTCGCGCGACGGCCTGCTGCTCGCCACCGGCTGGACCAGGCACGCCGTGTGCGACCGCTCCACCTACCGCGCCATGCGCGTGCCGGCGTGGTTCAAGGAGCTGTTCGCCGGCGCGCTCGAGGAGGCGCTCACGTGAGCACGCCGCTCCCGCCCGACTTCGACACCCAGCTGCCGCCCGACCTCGAGGTGAAGCGGTGCTACCGCCACCACGACCGCGAGACGGGGGTCTCGTGCTCGAGCTGCGGCCGGCCGATCTGCTACGAGTGCATGATCCCGGCGCCCGTCGGGTTCCACTGCCCGGAGTGCGTGCGCGGGCAGCGCGCCTCCGCCGGCCGTGCGCGCGTCGTCACGCGCGAGCAGACGCGTTCGCGGTGGGGTGCCGGCGCGGGCCTCATGTCGTCGGGCGCCCCGGTCACCAAGGTCCTCATCGGCATCAACATCGCGCTGTTCCTCGTCGAGCTGCTGATGGGCGCCGTCGGCTTCATGGGCGGGGGCGACACCCAGGTGCTCGTCGACCTCGGCGCCCTCGTGCCGGCCTATGTCGCCGTCAAGCACGAGTACTGGCGCCTGTTCACCGCCATGTTCCTGCACGGCGGCCTGCTGCACGTCGCCTTCAACATGTACGCCCTGTACATCGGAGGCTCGTTCCTGGAGATGCTCGCCGGCAAGGGCAAGTTCCTCGCCGTCTACCTGGTCGCGGGCGTCGCCGGCAATGTCGTCGTCTTCCTGCTCGCGGCCCCGTTCTCGGTGACCATCGGCGCGTCCACCGCGATCTTCGGCGTGTTCGGCGCGCTGTTCATGTACAGCATCCACTACCGCGACAGCGCGGCCGGGAGGGCGCTGCGCAGCATGGGCGTGGTGATCCTCATCAACCTCGCCTTCACCTTCTTCATGCCGGGCATCTCGTGGCAGGG
>CAIXSE010000046.1 GCA_903921965.1 uncultured Thermoleophilia bacterium
AGCGCCTCTTCCCCCGCCGCCATCTCCTCGGCCTCGCGCGCCTGCATGTCGGCGACGCGCCGCGCGCCCTCGCCGCTGGCGGTGCCCTCGCTCTGCAGCCTGAGCAGCTCCTCCGGCGGGATGTGGCAGGCGTAGACGTGGCCGTCGCCGCACTCCTGCTCGGGCGGCTCCTGGCTTGCGCAGATCTCGCCGAGGTAGCGGTGGCAGCGCGTGTGGAAGCGGCAGCCCGAGGGCGGCTCCGAGAGGCTCGGCATCGTGCCGCGCAGGGGGATGCGCTGGCCGGGGTCGTCGAAGTCGAGCTTGGGGATGGAGCTGAGCAGGGCCTCGGTGTAGGGGTGGTGCGGGGCGCTGAAGACCTCGGCCGACGAGCCCACCTCGATGAGCTCGGCGAGATACATGACGCCGATGCGGTCACTGATGTAGCGGACCACGGCGAGGTCGTGGCTGATGAACACGTAGGAGACCTTCTCGCGGGTCTGCAGCTCGACCAGCAGGTTGAGGATGCTGGCCTGCACCGAGACGTCGAGCGCCGAGGCCGGCTCGTCGCAGACGACCAGCGTGGGGTCGCCGGCGAAGGCGCGGGCGATGGCGATGCGCTGCTTCTGCCCGCCGGAGAGCTCCATGGGCTTCTGGAAGAGGAAGCGCGGCTCGACGCGCACGGCGGCCGAGAGGCTGTCGACCTTGGCGCGCACCGGGCCGCCGCGGGCGCCGCCCAGCTTGCGCACGGCGCGCGTGAGGATGGCGCGCGTCGTCCAGGCCGGGTTCAGGGTCGAGTCGGGGTTCTGGAAGACCATCTGGATGGCCCTGAGGGCGTCCTGCGAGCGCCTGTTCGAGGTGGCGCGCAGCAGCCCGCCCTCGAAGGCGATGGTGCCGGTGTCGGGGGCGAGCAGGCCGGTCACGCACTTGGCGAGCGTGGTCTTGCCGGAGCCCGACTCGCCGACGAGGCCGAAGGTCTCGCCGCGCTTGAGGGCGAGCGAGACCTGGTGCACGGCGGTGAGCCTCTTGCGCCCGTCCTTGAAGGTGCGCTCGACGCCCTCGATGTGCAGGACCTCGTCCTCGCCGCCGCGCTCCTCGAGGCTCTGGGAGAGCACCGGCACCATGCGCGGCATCTCCGTGACCGTGGCCGCGAAGTAGCAGCGCGTGTGGCGCGCGGCCGCGCCGACCGGCTGCGCGTGGTTGGGCGAGTAGGCGGCCGGGTCGGGGGGCATGGCCTCGGCCTCGGCGGCGCCCCTCGCGCCGCCCTCGCCGGGCCAGGCGTAGAGGTCGGGCTCGCGGCGCGTGCAGACCGGCCTCGCCATCGGGCACCTGGCCGAGTAGACGCAGCCTTCGAGCGGCTCGCCGAGGGCCGGGAGCGTGCCGGGGATGGTCTGCAGGGCGGCGTCGGTCTTGTTCATGCCGAAGCTCGGCACGCAGCGGAAGAGGCCCATGGTGTAGGGGTGGCGCGGGTCGGTGAAGATGTCGCGCGCCGGGCCCTCCTCGACGAGGCGGCCGGCGTAGAGCACGCCGACGCGCTCGCAGAGGCGCGCGACGAGGCCGAGGTTGTGGGTGATCAGGAGGATGGCGGCGCTCGTGCGCCCGCGCAGCTCGTCGATGAGGTCGAGGATCTCGGCCTCGACGGTCGCGTCGAGGCCGGTGGTGGGCTCGTCGAGGATGAGCAGGCGCGGGTTCACGGAGAGCGCCATGGCGATGACCACGCGCTGCTGCTGGCCGCCGGAGAGCTCGAAGGGGTAGCGCCTGAGGGTCGCGTCGGGGTCGGGGATGGCGACGCGCCTGAGGCTCTCGCGGGCGCGCTCGAGGGCCGCCTTCTTGCCGAGGCCCTCGTGGTAGTGGTAGACCTCGGCGAGCTGGTCGCCGATCCGCATCGCCGGGGAGAGGGCCTGCGTCGGGTCCTGGTAGACCATGCTGACCTTGCCGCCGCGCCAGCGGCGCAGGGCCTCCTCGTCGAGCGTCGAGACGTCCTTGCCGTCGACGGCCACGCTGCCGGCGTCGAGGGTGCCGTTGGCGGCGAGGTAGCGCATCGCCGCCATCGCCAGGGTGGTCTTGCCGCAGCCCGACTCGCCGACGAGGCCGTAGGCCTCGCCGCGGGCGACCTTGAGGGTGACGCCCTTGAGCACCGGCAGGTCGCGGCCGCGGCGGTGGAAGGTGACCTCGAGGTCGCGCACGTCGAGGGCGGCCGGCGCCTCTCCCGGCGCGGCCGCGGCGGCGGCGCGTTCGTCTGCGGCGCTCATCTGCTCCACACCCTCCCGAGACCGTCGGTGATGAGGTTGACGGCGACGACCAGCGAGGCCAGGGCCGCGGCCGGGAAGAGCACCGTCCAGGGGGCGATCTGCAGGAAGACGCGCTCCGTGGCGATGGTGAGGCCCCAGTCGGGGCTGGGCGGGGCGAGGCCGAAGCCGAGGAAGGAGAGGGTCGCCGCCGTGAAGACCGCGTAGCCGAGGCGCACGGTGCCCTCGACGATGATCGGCTGCGTGATGTTGGGGAGGATCTCGCGGCCCATGACGAAGGCCGAGCGCTCGCCGCGCAGGCGCGCCGCCATGACGTACTCGCGCTCGCGCTCGCCGATCACGGCGGCGCGTACGGTGCGGCTGATGACCGGCGTGAAGAGGGCGCCGATGGTGACGATGATGATCGCCGTGCCGGTGCCCAGCAGCGAGAGCACGAGGATGCTGGTGATGATGATGGGCAGCGCGAGGAGCACGTCGACGAGGCGCATCAGGACCTCGTCGGTGAGGCCCCGCCAGAAGCCCGCGATGAGGCCGATGACCGCGCCCCAGAGGAGGGCGAGGAGCGTCGCCAGGGGGGCGATGACGAGCACCGTGCGCGCCCCCGCCATGGTGCGCGCGAAGACGTCGCGCCCGAGGTCGTCGGTGCCGAACCAGTGCGCCGGGCTCGGCGAGCTGAGCGAGTTCATGGCGTCCTGGGCGTAGGGGTCCTGGGTGATGAGCGTGGAGAAGCAGGCCATGAAGACCCAGAAGAGGACGATGGCGGCCCCGGTCATGAAGGTGGGGCTGCGCAGCAGCGCCCCGGCCAGGTAGCGGCGCTGGCGGCGCTGCTCGGCGGCGGCGGCGGCGTCGGCCTGCAGGGTCTCGGCCTGCCGGGCGCTCGTGCCGGGCAGCGCCGCCGCGCGGGCGCCGACGGCGGCCTCGGCGGCGAGCTCGAGCATCTCGGGGTCGTCGCCGGGCTGGCCGGTGCGGCCCTCGAGGTCGAGCTCGGGGCCGAAGGGCGTCTCGCGTCCGTCGCCCACCGTCAGCCGCCCATCCTGATGCGCGGGTTGAGGAGGGCGACGACGATGTCGGCGACGAGGTTGGCGGCCATGTAGAGGATGGCGACCATCAGCACCGAGGCCTCGAGCAGGGGGATGTCGTGGGTCTGCGCGGCGTCGACCATGAGCTTGCCGATGCCGGGGTAGACGAACAGCGTCTCGATCACGACGAGGCCGCCGATGAGCCAGCCGACCTGCGAGCCGATGACCGTCACCGTGGGCACCATGGCGTTGCGCAGCACGTGGCCGCTGATGACCCGCCGCCGCGGCAGGCCCTTGAGCACGGCGGTGCGGATGTAGGGCATGGCGAGCACCTGCACGGTGCCGACGCGCGCCATGCGGGCGATGTAGCCGAGCTCGAGGAACATCAGCGGGATGGCCGGCAGGATGAGGTAGTAGAGGCGCTCGTAGAAGGGCGCGCCCTCGGGCGGCATCGCCGTGACCGGCAGCCACTTGAGCCACACGGCGAAGACGTAGAGGAGGACGACGCCGCTGACGAACTCGGGGATCACCGTCATGGAGAGGGTGCTGATGGTGATCGCACGGTCCATGACGCTGTCGCGCCTGAGGCCGGCCCAGACGCCGAGGAGGATCGAGGTGGGGACGATGACGACGAGCGCGAAGGCGGCGAGCACGAGCGAGTTGCCGAGGGCCTTCATCACGGTCGGGAAGACCGGCACCCTGAGGAGCAGCGACTCGCCCCAGTCGCCGGTCACGAAGTTGCCGGCCCACGTGAGGTAGCGCTCGTAGAGCGGCCTGTCGGCGCCGAGCTCGTGGTTGAGGATGTCGACCTGCTCCTGGGTCGCGTAGGGCCCCAGGATGGAGCGCCCCACGTCGCCGGGCAGCACCTCGGCGAGCGCGAAGATGAGGATCGACGCGAGGATCAGCGTCGGGACCATGAGCAGCAGCCGGCGGCCGATGAGACGGAGCAT
>CAIXSE010000047.1 GCA_903921965.1 uncultured Thermoleophilia bacterium
CGTCACCGACGTGGACCTGCGCGACAAGATCGTCGCCACGAGGTCGACGGGCGACACGTCGGTGGCAGCGATCATGAGCACCCCCGTGAAGACCATCGGCGCCGAGGTGTTCGCCTCCGAGGCGGGCATCGTCAAGATGGAGTCCGGCGTGAACCACCTCCCGGTGGTCGACGTCCAGGGCGAGGTCATCGGCGAGCTGTAGGCAGGCAGCCTGATGAGCATGGACGCGCTGAGCCCGTTCGCCCTGCGCCACTTCATCATGGGCGCGGCCACCGTGGACGAGGTGGCGGAGTGGGCCCGCGACCTGCCCGAGCTGTTCGTCGACCTCGTGGACGCGCACCTGGACGAGGCCGCCCTCATGCGCATCGTCACGCTGCTGCACGACGCCATGACCGTCCGCCTGCTCAAGCTGGCGGAGCAGCGCCTGGGGCCCGCGCCGGTGCCCTACGCCTGGCTCGCCTTCGGCAGCGCGGCGCGCGGCGAGCTGACCCTGGTCTCCGACCAGGACAACGGCCTGGCCTACGCCGACGGCGACGACCCGGCGGTGCACGGGTACTTCTCGCAGCTGGCCGCCGACGTCAACGCCGGCCTCGAGCTGTGCGGGTTCCGCGCCGACCAGCACGGGGTCGTTGCGCGCAACCCGGCGTGGCGCATGACGCGCTCCCGGTGGCGCGACGTCTTCGAGACCTGCCTGCGGGGCTCCGACAACGAGCGGCTCATGCAGGCGGCGATAAGCTTCGACTTCCGCCGCGTGCACGGCGAGCTGTCCATCGTGCGCGCGCTCACGGAGAGCGTGCGCAAGGCCCCGCGGTACTGGCGCTTCCTCAGCGGCCTGGCCGAGCTGGCCACCGAGATCCGCACGCCGCTCGGCTTCCGCCAGCGCCTCACGGGGCCGGTCGACATCAAGGCGAGCGGCCTCATGCCCATCCAGAACCTGGCACGCTACTTCGCCTTCGCCGCCGGCTTCACGCCGGCCGGCACCGTGGAGCGCCTGCGCGCCGTCGAAGAGGCGCACGTGCGCGGCAGCGACTCGGCGCCGATGCTGCGCGAGGCCTTCGCGAGCATGTGCACGCTGCGCCTCGAGCACCACGCCGCGGCCGTGCGCGAGGGGCGGCGCCCCACCGACGCCATCGACTCCGCCAAGCTCGGGCCCATGGGGCACGCGCAACTGCAGGAGGCGCTGCGCGTCGTCGTCGCGGCCCAGCGCAAGCTGCCGCAGCGCGCCGTGCTGTGACGGGCCGGGCGCACGCCCGGCGCCCGGCCGTCCAGACCCCGGCCTTCTGCGGCCTCAGCCCCCGGCGAGCTCCGCCGCGCGCCGCACCGCCGCCGCCAGCACGGCCGGCGGCTGGGCGCCGCTCACCGCCAGGCGGCCGTCCAGCACGAAGGCGGGGACGGCCGTGATGCCTGCCTCGCGGGCGGCGCGCTCCTCGGCCCGCACGGCCTCGGCGTAGTCGTTCCCGATCAGGATCTCGCGGGCACGGTCGGCGCCCAGGCCGGCTTCTCCGGCGAGCTCCACGAGCACCTCGCAGTCGCCGGTGTCGCGGCCCTCCGCCCAGCAGGCACGGAACAGGCCGTCGGCCAGCGCCTGCTGGACGGCCTCGCCGCCTTCGGCGAGCGCCGCCGCGAGGAGCCTGTGGGCGCTGAACGTGTTGGGCCGCACGCCCCCCACCGGCGGGTCCGCCATGCGCAGGCCCTCGCCGGCGGCGATGGCCAGCAGCCGCTCGTTGACCGACTCCACCACGGAGGCGTCGTACTTGCGCGCGAGGTACTCCGCGGCGTCCACGCCCTCCGCCGGGACCGTGGGGTCCAGTTCGAAGGCGCCGTACCGCCACGTCACGCCGGCCGCCTCCGGGCCCAGTCCCTCCAGTGCTTCTCGCCAGCGCGACGCGCCGACATAGCACCACGGTCAGACGACGTCCGACCAGATCACCACCTCGGTCACGGGGACCTCCTTCGCTCGCTGCCTTCCGGGTCACCATGCCCGCGGTGGGGCGTGCTCAAGCCGGGCGCGGGTCCGCCCGGGACCCACGGTCGCGCCGCTCCCCGGGGCGCCCGGGCGCGCCCGAGCGCCGGTCGCATGGTTGCGCCGCCCCCCGGCCGCCGACACACTGCACGGTGACGTGTGGTCGAGGGAAGGGGGAAGCTGTGAGCCGGCCGAGTCTTCGCCGGGGCAGTCCGGCGTCCGTCCTGGGAGCAGCGCTCCTGTCAGTGTTCGCGGTGCTGGCCCTGGGGTCCGCCGCCGCGCCGGCCGCCCTGGCGTACGCCGACTACGTCCACGGCGGCATCTCACCGGTGGCCTGCGAGGTGTGCCACACCGACAACCACACCAACTGGCCGGTGGCCAGCGAGAAGTGCCTGACCTGCCACACCGGGTACGACGCACCCGACCTGCCGGTCACCTGCTGGACCTGCCACACGCCGGGCCAGGACATGAGCGGGGCGCGCGACGACGCGGCCTGCACCGCGGCGTGTCACCTGCCCGGCGGCGAGACGGTCCGCCACACGGCGCACGACGGAGGCGGGCCCGCCTGCACGACGTGCCACCCCGTCAGCCCCACCATCAGCGACGCCGGCGGCGACCCGCACCACGTGGTGCCGGTGCCCGCAGCGCCGGTGGTCGCGGGGTTCTCGCCGGCCGGCGGGGCGCCGGGGACGGCGGTCACCGTGACGGGCACGGGTTTCACCAAGGTCACCCGCGTCACGTTCGGCGGCACGCGAGCCTCCACGTTCACCGTGATCTCCGACACGCGGCTGGCCACCCTCGTGCCGCCCGGCGCCGAGACGGGCCCGGTGACCGTACAGAACGCCGGCGGGACGGGCACGAGCGCGGAGAGCTTCGTCGTGCCCGGCCGGGTCACCGCCACCGTGACGCTCGCGGTCTCGCCCGCGAGCGTGCGCCGCGGGAGCAGGGTGGCGCTCACGGGCGCCGCCGGCCCGGCGTCGCTGGGCACGGCCGCCGTGGCGGTCACCGTCCAGCGCCGCGACGGCGCCCGCTGGACGGCGGTGACGACGCACTCCGTGCTCACCGCCGCCGGCGGCTCCTACGCCTGGGCGTGGCGTCCGCCGCGGGCCGGCGCGTACCGCGCCCGCGCGGGGCTCGCGGCAACGGCCGGGCACACGGCGGCGCGCTCGGCGTGGGCTGGCTTCACCGTGAGATGACGCCGGCCGGGCACGAGGGCGTCCCGCGCGAGCCGGGCGCCCGGCCTCCCGCGCGGGTCACCCCGCCGCGGCGTCCCCCGCCTTCCTGGCCTCCTGCCGCGCCTTCGTGCCCTTGTCGAGCGTGCCGGCCAGCAGGAAGCCGATCAGCATGAGCACCAGCGCCGCCATCTCGGCCGGATAGAGGCCCGTCGTGTCGCCGAGGCGCGCCCGCGACCCCGACGCCGCGATCAGCGCCGCGCCGGCGGCGATGAACACGTTCGCCCACACGCGGTAGCCGAACTCGCGCTTGCGCACGAAGCGGATCACCGACCACAGGGCGCCGCCGAACAGCAGGATCGTCCCCGAGATGTTGATGGGCAGCGACATCACCCGCGGGAAGCTGAGGCTCTCGCCCAGCGCCTGCCCGCCCACGGTGATGCCGGGCACGAGCTTGCTCACGTCCAGCTGGACGGTGAAGGTCCCGATGAAGAACACCACCATGCAGACGACGAGGAAGACGAAGTAGTAGTCGCCCCACTTGCGCTTGCGTGCCACGAGGTACAGCGTGCCGAGGCCGAGGAAGCCGACCAGCGATGCCGCGATCACGATGTAGATGCGGTAGATGAACGGCTTCCAGTCGCCGCTCGCCTCGGAGTACGTCTCGAAGGTCGCCGCCAGGGCGTAGAGGAACAGGCCGATGGACCAGGCCAGCTGGTGCATGCGGCGGCGCTTGAGGTACTGCCAGAAGACGAGGCCGAAGAAGACGTAGCCGAGCGCGGCGGTCGCGGCCGCCCAGGCCCAGTTGGACCAGAAGTCCGATGCGGTGGCGATCATGCGCGAGAGCCTCCCGGTAGCGGGCGCCGCTGCCGCGGCGGGGTCGGCACAGGATACTCTCGATGCCGCGCGAGGGCGAGAGAGGCGGCGGGCCTGCGGCGGCCGCCCGCCGCGCCGTCAGTCCGGCGGCTCCCCGAGCGTGAACGAGAAGGTGGCGCCCGCGCCGGCGGCGCCCTCGGCCCAGCAGCGGCCGCCGAGGCGCGACACCACCCGCTGCACCGTCGCCAGGCCGATGCCGCTGCCGGGGAACTCGTCCTCGCGGTGCAGCCGCGAGAACGGGCGGAAGAGCTTGTCCGCGTATTCGGGCTCGAAGCCGGCGCCGTCGTCGCGCACGAAGAAGACGCGCTGTCCGTCCGCCTGCGACACGCCGAACTCGACGTGCGCGACCTCGCGGCCGCTCGTGAACTTCCACGCATTGCGCAGCAGGTTGTCGAGGACGATCTCCGCGAGACCGGCGTCGGTGAACGCGCGGCACTCCTCCGCGATGCGGGTCTCGACGCGACGGTCCGGCTCGGCCTCGCGCAGGCGCGCGACGATGCCGCGCGCGGCGCCGCTCAGGTCGACGACCTCGAGGTGCATTTCCTTGCGGTTGAGCCTCGAAAGCGAGAGCAGGTCGTCGATGAGGCGCGCCATCTTCTGCGCCGCGGCGCGCACGCGCTCCAGGCCGTCACGGCCGTCCTGGTCGAGCCTGTCGTACTGGTCCTCGTAGAGGATCTGGCAGAATCCGTCGATGGCCCGCAGCGGCTGTCGCAGGTCGTGCGACACCGAGTAGCTGAACGCCTCGATCTCCTGGTTCGCGGCCTGGAGCTCCTCGGTGCGCTCGCGCACGCGCCGCTCGAGGTCGGCGTTGAGCTCGCGTATCTCCGCCTCCGCGGCCTTGAGGTCGCTGATGTCGAGCGCGGTGACCGACTGCAGCGGCGGTCCCCCGTGGGGCCTGTCGATGGTGATGGCGTTCATGAGGGCGGGGAAAACCGAGCCGTCGCGGCGCGCGTGCCAGACCTCCTCCGAGGAGAAGGAGCCGTCGCGGACGATCACCTCGAGGAGTTCCCCGACGCGCGGCAGCTGCTCCGGGCTGTGGCACACCGAGAGGTGACGGCCGGTGAGCTCGTCCACGGTCCTGCCGTGCATGGCGGCCATGGCCGCGTTCACGTAGGTGAGCGTGCCGTCCATGGCTGCCACCGCGGCGCCGTAGTTGGCCTGGTCCACCATGAGCCGGAACTGGCGGAGCTCGTCCTCCGCCAGCTTGCGTCTGGTGATATCGGTGTCGGAACCACGATAGCCGAGCAGCTCGCCGCCCTCGCCGAGCACCGGCACGCCGTTCGTCGAGACCCACACCGGGCTCCCGTCGGCCGCCTGCGCGAGGCTGTCGAGGCCCACGAACGGTTCGCGGCGCGCGAAGACGGCGAAGGCGGCCTGCCGGAACTCGTCGCGGGCCTCTTCGGGGTGCAGGTCGTAGAAGTGCAGCCGGCCGACCAGGTCGGCGGGCTCGTACCCGAGCACATCTCTCACCACGTGGCTCGCGTACGTGTACAGGCCGTCGGCATCGACCTCCCAGGCCCACGTGCGGCTCTGCGCGGCGACCTCGTCGAGCCGCCGCTCGCTCTCGCGGAGCGCCGCCTCGGACCGCACGCGTTCGCTGGTGTCCCGGATCAGACCCTCCGTGCCCGCGGCCCCGCCGTCCGCGTCGAGGAAGAACTCCACGTTCATGGCGGCCCAGAACGTGCTCCCGTCCTTCCTGCGGGCCTCGAAGACGAACTCGTCCAGGTGCCCGCGACGCTGCAGCTCGGCGCGCATCCTGACGCGATCCTCGGCGTGCGCCCAGAGCGCCGGTCCGGGCAGGCCCACCATGTCGTCCGGCGACCCGTAGCCGAACATGCGCGCCAGCGACCGGCTCGCGGACAGGACGACGCCGTCCAGCGACACGCGCACGTAGCCGTCGCGCAGGCTGTCGAGGATACCGCGCAGCTGCGCCCCGCTCGCAAGAGCGGCGTCCTCGGCGGCGCGCAGCGCCGAGACGTCGCGGATCAGCGAGAGCAGGTGCGGCTGTCCCCCGATGCCGATCGTACGAGCCGTGAACAGGCCATACACGACCGTGCCGTCGGCCCTGCGCAACGCCAGCTCAAGGTTCCTCACCGTGCCGTGCCGGCGAAGCTCGTCGACGACGTGGTCGCGGGCCGCCGTGTCGGTCCAGAGCCGCAGCTCGACTGTACTGCGCCCCACGGCGTCCTGCCGTGCGTGGCCGGTGATCCGTTCGAACGCCTCGTTCACCTCGATGACGCGGCCGTCGGCGAGCCGCGTGATGGCCATGGCGTCCGGACTCTCGTGGAACGCCGCCGCGTACCCGGCATCGCTCGCGCGCGCCGCCGCGACGGACTCGCGCTTCCCGGTCAGGTCTGCGCACGAGACCAGCGTCTGCACGTGCCGGCCCTCCGCGTCGCGCACCACGTCGACGGCGGCGGACGCGGGGAAGGCGCCGCCGGAGACGCGCCGCGCCACGAGCTCCCCGCGCCACGACTCTCCTGCGGCGAGCCGGGCGCGGGCCTCCTCCAGCGCGGCGTCCCGCTCCCAGAGCTCGGCGAAGGCGTGCCCGCACAGGCCGTCGGGCCCTTCGGAGCCCCACATCGCCTGGAACAAGGGACTGGCGTAGACGAGCACGCCGGCCGGGTCGAGAGCGGCGACGCCGATGCCGGCGTCCCGCGTCGGGGGAGAGGCTGCGGCGCCGGTGGCAGGCTCGCGTACCGCGGCCGGCCCATCGTCCGGATGCGTCTGCCCTTTCGCGTCGTGCTCCACAGGTGCTCGATCCTTTCAGGCCGCCGGCGCACGCCAGATGGGCGACCCCACAGGACGGGCCGGGCCCCTACGGCCGTCGTCACAGGTGGCTGATCCGCACTCTAGACCGCACCGAGCCCCGGCGGCAAGACCGCGGTGAGGGCGGCCGGCATTCAGCCGGACGGCGCCCCGAGCGTGAAGAAGAAGGTGGCGCCCCCGTCGACGGCGCCCTCGGCCCAGCAGCGGCCGCCGAGGCGCGAGACGATGCGCCGCACGCTCGCCAGGCCGATACCGGTGCCCGGGTAGTCCTCGGCGGCGTGCAGGCGCTGGAACGGCTGGAACAGCTTGCCGGCGTAGGCCGGGTCGAAGCCGGCGCCGTCGTCCCTGACGAAGAACGCCGTCTCACCGTCCGCCTGCAGCGACCCGACGAGGATGTGGGCGGGGTCGCGACCGGCCGTGAACTTCCAGGCGTTGTCCAGAAGGTTGCCCAGCAGGACTTCCGCGAGCTGGGCGTCGGTCACCGCCCGGCAGCCCGGCTGCACCGTGAGCTCCACGTGCCGTCCGGGATCCGCCAGCCGCAGGTGGTCGCCCAGTCGCAGGGCGAGCCGGCTCAGGTCCACGGCGTCGAACGCGAGGTCCTGACGGGAGAGCCGCGACAGGGCCAGCAGGGCGTCGATGAGCTGGCCCATCTTCTGTGCCGCGGAGCGGATGCGTGCCAGATGCCGCAGGCCCTCACCGTCGAGCACGCCGGCGTAGTCCTCGGCAAGGATCTCGCTGAACCCGTCCAGCGCCCGCAGCGGCGCCCTGAGGTCGTGGGAGATCGAGTAGGCGAAGGCCTCGAGCTCGCGGTTGGCGGTCTCGAGCTGCGAGGTACGCGTCTCGACGCGCTGCTCGAGCTCCGCGTTGAGCCGCCGCAGCTCCTCCTGCGCGCGCACCCGGTCGCTGACGTCCTCGAGCATCGCGGCGAGGTAGTCGAAGTCGCGTGCGCCGGGCTGCCGTACTGCGTGGACGACGAGGTGCGTGTACACGATGCTCCCGTCCTTGCGGACGAAACGCTTGTCCATGGCATACCCCTCGATGTCGCCGGCGACGAGACGCGCGAACTGCGCCAGGTCGGGGGCGAGGTCGTCGGGGTGCGTGAGCTCGGCCCACGTCATGCGCCGGAGCTCGTCCCGCGGGTAACCGAGCATCGCGCAGAGGGCGCGGTTGACCTCGATCCAGCCCTTCTCGGGATTCGTGGTCGCCATGCCGATGTTGGCGCGCTCGAAGAAGGCACGGAAATGGACCTCGCTCGCCCGCAGAGCCTCCTCTGCCTCGTGCCGCTCCGTGACGTCCATGGTCACGCCGGCCACGCGCACGGGCCGCCCGGCGTCGTCGCGGACGACGTCGCCGATGGATTCCAGCCACACCTCACCGCGGCCCGGGCGCAGGATGCGGAACCTCCGCTTGAGCGACGCGGGGCCGGCGGCGGCTCCGTCCCTGCGGTCCACGGCCGCCACGCGGTCGTCGGGGTGCAAGCGCTCCTGCCAGGCCTGCCAGGGGTCGCTGTCGGGTGCGGCGCCGAAGAGCTCGTACTGCTGCGGCGACCAGACGAGCGTGTCGGTGACCAGGTCCAGGTCCCACAGGCCGAGGCGGGCCGCCCGCTGGGCACGCGCCAGCATCTCGTCGGCCTCGCGCAGCGCCACCTGCGTCGCGGCCCGTTCGGTGATGTCGACGAACACGGCCAGCGCCCCGATCGGCAGGCCCTCGTCGTCGGTGACGAGGCTCGTGGTGAGCTCGACCGGGAAGGACGAGCCGTCCCTGCGGGCGGCCGCCAGCTCCCCGGACCAGGTGCCGGTCCGCAGCATGGTCTCGCGCACCACCCCGGCATCCTCGCTCGAGGCCCAGAACTCCACGGCCGGCCTGCCGATCACGTCCCCCGGGGTCGCGTAGCCCCACATGCGCAGGAAGGCCGGATTGACGTAGCTCAGACCGCCGGCGAGGTCCGCGACGGCGACGGCGTTGACCGACTCCTCGAGGGCGCGCTCGCGCAGCTTCACCGCGGCCTGCTCGCGCTTCTGCTCGGTGAGGTCCTGCGCCACGACCAGCACGCCGGTCACCTCGCCCCGTTCCCTGACCGGCGTGTGCGTCACCTCGAAGTACCGGCGCTCCAGCAGGTCGTCGCCGGACCAGGCTCCGCCGGCCAGCTCCTCGCCGGCGAGGGCCCTGTCGAGGTTGGCCCGGGCCGTCTCGGCGTTTTCAGCTCTGTGCAGGTACTCGAAGAGGCTGTGGCCGAGCTCGGGGTCGGCGCCGTAGAGCGCCTTCATGACGGCCGCGTGGGCGGCGTTGAAGCTCGTGTAGCGGTACTCGCGGTCGAGCGAGAACACGGGGTCGGCGCAGTGCCCGAGCAGCGCGGCGGCGAGGGCGCCCTGCGCCGCCGGCGACACCCGCACCCCGCGGCCCGGTGCGGACGCAGGGTCCGCGCCCTCCCGCAGTCCGCTCATCTCCCCTCCTCCCGGCGTGAGCACACGCTCGGTCTCACGCCCCGGTCGCACGCGTTCGCGGCGGGGCTGTCGACGCTTTCGGCGTGGACGGCGGACCGGATGACGGTCGGCAGCCGGCGTCGCGCGCCGCACGCCCTGTGGTTCCGGCATACTATCGGCCCAGCCAGGACCCGGGAAGAGAGGATGCGGCATGCCCGACGACGACCTGTTCCGCGACGTACCGGCGGAGCTGCGCCGGCTGCTCGAGCTGGCGCGCGAGCTCGCGAGCGAGGCCGGACGCGCGCACGCCGCCGGCCGCGCCGAGGGACTGCGCCTGCAGACCAAGTCGTCGCCGACCGACCTCGTCAGCCAGATCGACCGGCGCGTGGAGGACGCCATCGTCGCGCGGCTCCGCGAGGAGCGGCCCGGCGACGCGCTCCTGGCCGAGGAGGGCAGCCTGCTGGAGGGGACGAGCGGGGTCCGCTGGGTCGTCGACCCGCTCGACGGCACCACCAGCTACGTCTACGACTACCCGTGCTTCGCCGCGTCCATCGGCGTCGAGGTGGACGGCGAGGCGGCCGTCGGCGTGATCCTGGACTCGGCCACCGGCCGCCTGTTCTCGGCCGTCAGGGGATACGGGGCCGAGTGCGACGGCAGGCGCATCCGGGGGCGCGAGCCGCAGGGCCTCGCGCGCGCCCTGGTCGCCACCGGCTTCTCGTACGACGCCGCGCAGCGCGAGCGGCAGGGCGGCGTCGTGGCACGGGTGCTCCCCCAGGTGCGGGACATCCGCCGCGGCGGAGCCGCGGCGGTCGACCTCACCCACGTCGCCTCCGGCCGCGTCGACGCCTACTACGAGCTCGACCTCTCGCCGTGGGACTACACGGCCGGCGTGCTCATCGCGCGGGAGGCCGGCGCGGCCGTGCGGCTGCTGCCGGCCGCCCACGGGCGCGGTCCCGCCGTGGTGGCCGCGCACCCCGCCCTCATCGAGGACGTGGTCGCCCTGCTCCGGGAGGCCGGGGCCCTGGTCTGACGCGAGCGCCCCGGCCTGGGACACCCGCCCGGCCCGAGGCCGCCCCCGGCCTACGCCTCCCTCAGCGCCAGGAGCTCGCCCGGCCGGCCGATGACCACGTCCGCGCCGTGCGCGAGGAGCTCCTCGGCCGTGCGGAACCCCCAGGAGGCGCCCACCGCCGGCATGCCGGCCGCCTTCGCCGTCTGCATGTCCACGTTCGAATCGCCCACGTAGGCGACCAGCGCCGGCGCCACCCCCAGCGCGGCGGCGAGCTCCAGGGCCACCGCCGGGTCGGGCTTCAGAGGCACCCCCGTCACGGCGCCGCGCACCTCCACGAAGTGGGCCGGCTCGAGGATCGCCTCGACGATCGTGAGCGTCAGGTCGTGCGACTTGTTGGAGAACACGGCCAGCGGCAGGCCCAGGTCGCGCAGCCCGCGCAGCAGCTCCGGGACGCCGTCGTAGGGCCGCGTCCTGACCAGGCTGTGCAGGCTGTAGTCGGCGACCATGCGCTCGTAGCAGCGCGTCACCGTGCCTTCGTCGCGCCGCTCCGGCGGCAGCGCCTGTGCGGCCAGGTTCCAGAGCCCGCGGCCGATGAGGTAGCGGTAGTCGTCGTACCCGTGCGCGGGGACGCCCTCGGCGGCGAGCACGCGGTTCATGGCGTCGCCGATGTCCTCCAGCGTGTCGACCAGGGTGCCGTCCAGGTCGAAGACGACGGCGTCGTACCTCACGCGCCGGGCCGCCGGGCCGCGGCCTGCCCGGCCCTCACCACCTCGCCGAACCGCCGCAGGGTGTCCGAGGCGTCCAGTGGGCCGAGGCGCACCTGTACGAGCGAGAGCTCGCGGGGGTGCGCCTGCACGCGGTCGAGCGCGGCCTCCAGCTCGCCCTCCGTCGTCACCACCAGGCCCGGCGGACCCCCGAAGGCTCGCGAGAGGTCGGCGTAGCGCCACGGGGCGACGTCGTTGAACGGCCCCTCGTGCATGCTGCGCTCCATGAGGTAGCCGCCGTTGTCGAGCACGAAGACCGCCGCGCCGCGGCCCTGCCGCACGAGGGTCGACAGCTCCTGCGCGGTCATCTGGAAGGCGCCGTCGCCCACGAACGTGACGACCCGCCGCGACGGGGCGCCGAGCGCGGCGCCGAGCGTGGCCGGCACCGACCAGCCGATCGACGCGTAGAAGGACTGGCACAGCACCGCCGCGCCGGCCGGCATCGGCATGCCGGCCACGCACAGCATGGCGTCGCCCACGTCGGCGAGCACCACCGGCTCGGGACCGAGCGCGCGGCGGGACAGCTCGTAGAAGCGCCGCGTGGTGAGCGGGGCGTCGCGGTCGGCGGGCGCGACCGGCGGGGCCGGCTGCCGCCCGCCGGGCCGCAGCACGGCCGCCGGAGCCGCCGCGGCAGCCGGGGCGGCGGCACGCAGCCCGCGCACGAAGTCCGGGAGCGAGACGCCGCGGTACACACGACTCCCGACGCGCACGCGGTCGTCCGCCGCCGCGACGAGGCGACGGCGCTCGATGCGAGCCGTGTCGAGCCCGAGGTCGAGGTCGGTCAGCAGGCTGCCGAGGGCGAGCACCGCCCCGGCGCCGTCCACCGCGTCCCGCGGCGCGTCGTCGCCGAGCGCGCCGATGTGGACGCCGGCGAAGGCCGGGTGTGTCTCGGGCAGCACGGCCTTGGAGTGGACCGTCGTGACGAAACGGGCGCCGAGCTGCTCGACGAGGCCGAGCACCTCGGTCGCCAGACCGAAGCGCGCGACCTCGACGCCGGCGAGCACGGTGACGCCGCCCGCGCCGGCCCGTTCGAGCAGGGCGTGCGCCCGCGCGACGGCCTCGGCGAGGGCGGCGCCGTCGCCCCCCTCGGCCGGCGGCGGCGCGAACGGCCCCGGCGCGGCGCACGGCGCCCGCGAGACGTCGACCGGCAGCTCGATGAACGCCGGCCGCCGCCCGGCGAGACACCTCGCCAGCGCGGCGTCGATGAGGGCCGGGGCGCTGCCGGCGTCGCGCAGCCGCACCGCGTCGGCCACGACGCCGCGGAAGGCCCTGTACTGGGCGTCGCCCGTCCCCACCGTGTGGTGGAGCAGGCCGCCGGGGCGCTTCGCGCGCGGCGGCGCCCCGCACACCGCCACCACCGGGACGCGCTCCGCGCTCGCCCCGGCGACGGCGTTCAGCACGCTGAACGCCCCGACGTTCCACGTCACCGCCAGCGCGCCGATGCCGGCGACGCGCGCGTACCCGTCGGCGGCGTACCCCGCGTTGAGCTCGTTGCAGGTCACGACGACCTCGGGGCCACCCGTGGTCAGCGCGTCGAAGAACGGCAGGCAGAGGTCGCCTGGGACCCCGAACACGTGCCCCGCACCAGCTTGCTCGAGGCGCCGCGCGAGGTACGCCGCCACCGTCCAGGTCCGTGTCACTGCCAGCCTCCCGTCCTCCGTGCGCCGGCTCCGATCCGGCGCATCCATCCGTCCCCGGATTGTCGCAGGCCCGGCGGTGAGATTCACTAGCGGAAGTAGTGGAGCTGAGCGACTCGCGGCCCGCAGGGCGCGGCGCGAGGCGGACCACCGCCAGTGCATCAGCCGCCGGGCCGGGCCCCGGCGCGAGTCCCACCAGGAGGGAGACCATGAGCGGACGTCTCGAAGGCAAGGTCACCATCGTCACCGGCGCGGGGTCGGGCATCGGCCGGGCGTCGGCCGTCCGGTTCGCCGAAGAGGGCGCCATGGTCACCTGCGTGGACATCAACGCCGCCACCGTGGAGGAGACGGTGGCGCTGATCGGCGACGCGGCCTTCGCCGTCTGCGCCGACATCTCCAACCCGTCCGCGGTGCAGCACTACACCGACGAGACGGTGCGCCGCTGGGGCCGCCTCGACGTGGCCTTCCAGAACGCCGGCGTGAACCTGCCCGGCGTGTTCCACGAAGTGCCAGACGACGTCATCGACCGCACGCTCGACGTGAACGTCAAGGGCACCATGTACGGGTGCCGCTACGCGATCCCGTACATGCTCGAGCAGGGCGGCGGCTCGCTCATCAACACGACCTCGGTCAACGGCATCGTCGCCGAGCCGTACCTCACCGTGTACGCCGCCTCCAAGGGCGCCATCGTCATGCTCAGCAAGGGCATCGCCCTCGACTACGTGAAGAAGGGCATCCGCTGCAACGCCATCGCCCCCGGCTGGGTCGACACGCCGGTGAACTACGCGCACGCCGAGATGCTCGGCGGCCTCGAGCACGTGTACGCGACGATCGACTCGTTCCAGCCCATCGGGCGCCCCGGCGAGCCCGTGGAGATCGCCAACTGCGCCCTGTTCCTCGCCTCGGACGAGTCGTCGTTCGTCACCGGCACCGTGCTGGTGGCCGACGGCGCGATGACGGCGCAGTAGGCGCGGACCGGGTCGCACGCGAGCGAGGGGGGCGGGGCGCCTGCGGTGCCCCGCCCCCCTCGCTTCACCCTGCGCTCCCTCGCGCCGCCGTCACCCCAGCGCCAGGATGCTGAAGACCAGCACGAAGATGGCCACCGTCTCGATGATGCCGATCACGGCCAGGTAGTTGCTGAAGCCCTGGCCAGTCTCGGCGAGCGCGTCGGCGCAGTGCGCGCCGGCCCGGCCCTGCGCGTAGGCCGACATGCCGATGGCCAGGCCGGCGGCGATGCCGATGCCGAGCAGGGCCCACGGGTCGTACCCGGCGTCGGCCTTGCCGGCCATGGTGATCATCAGGATCATGCCGTAGATGGTCTGCGAGAGCGGCGCGCCGACGAAGGTGATCATCGTGAACGGCGCCGGCTTGCCCTGCGACATGAGCTTCTTCCAGGCGCCCACGGCGCCGGCCCCGCCGTAGTAGGTGCCGAGACCCGACCCGACGGCGGCCAGGGCCATGGCGGCCACGGCGCCGATGCGGCCCATCTCGGCGGCGGCTTCAGGAGTCATCGGCATCCCTTCCTCTGGTGGTGGGTCCGCCCGGCGCTCACGCGGTCTCGCGGCGTCTGGCGAACGGGGCGTACAACGTGTGGCCCTGCCAGGCAAGGCCCTTGTGGGTGGAGAACTCGAGCGTGTTGAGACGCACGGCGTGCACCAGCACGCCGAGGCCCGCGAGCACGATGTTGAGGGCGTTCGCGAAGAGCAGCAGCAGGCTCGCGGCCACGGCGGTGAACACGCTGTCGAACCCGATGGACGCGGCCATGCCGTTGAACGCCGCCAGCACCGCCACGGACGCGTAGCCGACGGCGAACAGGCGGATGTACGAGAGGATGTCCACGAAGTTGCCCACCATGGTGAGCGGCAGCATCGCGTGGTCGATCCACTCCTCCCTGATCTCGCGCGGCGTCTTCATGAACACCGCCACGAGCACGATGCCGAGGCCCAGCAGGTAGAGCAGGTACGAGGGCATGCCGCGGCCCAGCACCGCCTGGCGGGCGAGGAAGAACATGGACCACACCACGAGGAGCCAGCCGATCTGGGACGGCACGCGGTACCAGTCCCGCCGCGACACGTACGTGGCGAAGTTCCACACGTGCGCGAACGACAGGTGCACGGCGCCGATGAAGAAGCACAGGTCGATGAGGTTGTCGCGCTCGGCGAGCCACGGCACGGACAGCGACTCGAGGGCCGGCGGCAGAGTGGGGATGCCGAAGTAGCTGCCGGTGAGCACGCCCCAGACGAGCGTCGCCCCGCCCACGATGTACATCATCGCGAGCATGTGACGGGGGATCCTCCTGAAGCGCCACTGCAGGACGGCGGTGAGGGCGAGCAGCAGGCAGGCGTACCCGGCGTCGCCGACGATGATGGCGAAGAAGAGGCTGAAGAACGGCAGGAACACCCAGCCGACGTCGGACTCCCAGTACCCCGGGTAGATGTTCAGGAAATCGAACACGGTGCGCACGGGCCGGACCCAGCGCGCCTGGTGGAGCTGGACGGGGACGTCGTCGCCCTCCTGCGGATCGGCGAAGACCACCGCCCAGCCGTGCCCGGCCGCGGCGTCCCGCACGGCGTCGCAGCGGACCGCCGGCACGTAGCCCTGCAGGGCGGCCAGCTCGGCGGTCTCCGCCATGCCCGCGCGTACCTCTTCGAGGCTCACGCGGCCGGCCGTCTCGGCCGCGTACCGCTCCACGGCGTCGCGGCCGGCGGCCAGCTCCAGCAGCCGGCCGTCGAGCGCCTCGCGTTCGGCCCGTCCTCGCTCGAGGTCGGCGCGCAGCCCGGCCGTCGAGACCGGGGGCCAGGGGACCAGCTCGTACTCGCCCCCGAGATCGGGTGGCTCCTCTGGGTGCCCGCCCACGCCGGTCAGCAGCAGGTACCTGGCGGCGTGGTCGCCGCCCAGCTCGGCCAGCGCGACGCCCTCCGGCGGCTCCAGGTGCTCGCGGGCCGGCGCGACGGCGAGGGCCGTCCACACGCCGGCGGCGTCGAGGCGGCGCACGGCCTCCGGGTCGACGTCGCCGAACGGCGCGTAGCGGGCGAGCTGCGACTCGAGCGCGGCGGCGGCCTCCTCGAGCTCGCGCCGCCGCGCCAGCACCTCGAGCACGGCGGCGACCCGATCGGGAGCGTCCTCGGCGCCGGCGTCCGGGTCCGCGCCGGCCTCTGGCCGGGCGGGCAGGGCGGCCAGCGCGCGCCGCGCGTCCGCGAGGCGCGCGCGCAGCGCGTCCAGCTCGGCGCCCTCCGGCGGCCGTACGGGGGTCACGTGCACGACGCCGAGCTCGCCGAGCGCCTCCAGCGCCTCGTCGCGCCGCGACTCCCGGCAGACCAGCGTGAGGCGCTTCATGCGCACGATCATCGCGCCGCGCTCCTCGTCCCGCCGCGCCCGCGCGGACTCGCGCCCGGCCTCCGCGCCCGCCTGCGCCGGCTCACTCGGCGGCGCTCCCGGTCAGCACGCTCACGGCCTTGCCCTTCGCCAGCTTGGCGCGCGCCACGGCCGCCGTCTGCGCGTCGCCCTGGGCGATGCGGATCACGCGGATGTTCTCGAGGGTCCGCGGGATCATGACCTTCTCGAACAGGTTCACGCGCTGGGCGGTGAGGCGCAGCTCCTCGGCCAGCAGGTCGCGCTGCCGCTCGAGCACGAGCTGCCCGGCGCGCAGCCGCACCAGCTCGCCGAGCGCTTCGACGGCGTCGTCGAGCCAGGCCGGCGTGGCGAAGTAGTCGATCTCCACCGGAGCGAAGCTCAGGCCGGCGAGGACGGGCACGTTCACGCCGGCCACGTTGACGACCTCGAGCCGCACGTCCACCACACGCACGTGGTCGCCCAGGTCCGGCTGCGACGGCAGGAGCCCTGCCCACGGCCGGACCAGGGCGAGGAGCTCGTCACGGCGCGCCGTGCAGGTCTGCAGCTCGGCCTCGGCGCGCCGCACCTCGCGCTGGAGCTGCTGCTTCTTGAGCTCCAGCGTGGGCAGGAACCGCTCGTACCGGCGCAGCGCCTCGCGCTGCGCCTTGAGCTCGTTCTTCGTCTTCTTGAGCTTGGCCACAGCTCACCCCGCGGCCGGCGCGCCTGCGGCAGCCGGCCGCGCCCCGTCCGCCTGCGGCCAGAACCGTTCGACGAGGCTGGTGGGCACGCCCGTCTCCTGCGGCGTGAAACAGTCGGCCAGGATCCGCCAGCCCAGGTCCAGCGCGTCCTCGAGCGGGATGCTCACCGCGAGGTCCATCATCCGCGCCTCGAACAGCGCGCCGTACTTCAGCAGCTTCTCGTCCCAGGTGCTCATGCGGAAGCCCATGGACTGCTTCTCCTGGCTCTCCTTGAAGCCCGCGTAGAGCTGGATCATGGTGTTCATGATCGTGCGGTGGTCGTCTCGGGTGCGGGCGTTGACCTGCTGCTTCAGGCGGCTCAGCGAGCCGAACGGCTCGATACGGCCGTTCCTCAGGTAGAACTGCCCCTCGGTGATGTAGCCGGTGTTGTCCGGGATGGGGTGGGTGACGTCGTCGCCCGGCATCGTGGTGACGGCGAGCACGGTGACGGACCCGGCGCCCTCGAAGTCCACCGCCTTCTCGTACCTGGCGGCCAGCTGGCTGTACAGGTCGCCGGGGTAGCCGCGCGTGGAGGGGATCTGCTCCATGGTGATCGCCACCTCCTTGAGGGAGTCGGCGAAGTTGGTCATGTCGGTGAGCAGCACCAGCACGCGCCTGCCCTCCAGCGCGAACCGCTCGGCCACGGCCAGGCAGGTGTCGGGCACGAGCAGGCACTCCACCACCGGGTCGGCGGCCGTGTGCACGTAGAACACGGCGCGGGAGAGAGCGCCGGCCTCCTCCAGGGTGTCGCGGAAGTACAGGTAGTCGTCGTACTTCAGGCCCATGCCGCCGAGCACGATGACGTCCACCTCCGCGTGCAGGGCGATGCGGGCCAGCAGCGGGTTGTAGGGCTCGCCCGCCACCGAGAAGATCGGCAGCTTCTGCGACTCCACGAGGCTGTTGAACACGTCGATCATCGGGATGCCGGTGCGGATCATGGTCCGCGGGATGACGCGGCGCGCCGGGTTCACGGCCGGCCCGGCGATGGGGATGAGGTCGTCCTCGAGCAGCGGCCCGCCGTCGCGCGGCGCGCCGCCGCCGGTGAAGACGCGACCGAGCAGCGCGTCCGAGTACGGCGTGAGCGCCTGCCTGCCGATGAAGCGGATCTCGGCATCGGTGGGCACGCCCCGCGTCCCCGAGAACACCTGCATCGTGACGCTGTCGCCCTCGATGCGGATGACCTGCGCCAGGGACGAGAAGCCGGGCGCCTCGATCACGGCCAGCTCCTGGTTGCCGACGCCGGTGGCGCGCACGGTGACGACGTTGCCGGCGATCTGCGCGATCCGCTGGTACACCTTACGCACCGGCCACCGCCTCTTCGAGCATGCCGGTGAGACGGCCTTCGGCGGCGGCGAAGGCCGCGTCGTCCATCGCCGCCCTGTTCCAGTCCCTGGCGGCCTGCGTGAGCGCCTGGAAGAACGCGCGGGCGGCGTCCTTGTCGGGGAAGTCCACGTCCGCCGCCAGCACCTCGTGCACGCGCCCGAACACGTGGCGCTGGCGCTCGGCCGAGGACGCCCCATCGACGGCGTCAAAGGCGTCCTGCTGCAGGTAGACGGCGTCGAGGAACTCGGCCTTGAGGTACACGACGAAGTCGGCCATGGCCGTGCCCTCCTCCTCCACGACCTTCATCATCTCCTGCACCTCGTGGCCGCGGGCCAGGACGTCGCGGGCGAGCGCCAGCTGGTCCGGCGGCACG
>CAIXSE010000048.1 GCA_903921965.1 uncultured Thermoleophilia bacterium
GACCTCGATGATGTTGACCTGGACGTTCTTCTTCGTCATCGCGTGGATCTCTTTGCGCAGCGCATCGACCTCGGAGCCGCTCTTGCCGATCACGATGCCGGGGCGAGCGGTGTGGATGTCGATGGTCACGTTGTTCTGGTCCTTGCGGATCATGATCCGCGAGAGACCGGCGTGGGCGAGCTTGCGCATGATGTGTTTGCGCACGAGCTCGTCCTCAGCAAGGAACTGC
This sequence comes from uncultured Thermoleophilia bacterium, assembly GCA_903921965.1. Next base: position 230 of record CAIXSE010000048.1, read on the forward strand.
TTGAATTCCTTCTCCGTATACCAGTGCGATTTCCAGTCGTGGATGACGCCGACGCGGAAGCCGCCCGGATGCACCTTCTGGCCCACTAGGAACGGACCTCCCTCTGCTCCACGGCGATGGTGATGTGGCTGCTGCGCTTGCGGATGCGGTTCACGCGGCCCATGGCGCGGAACTGCCACCGCTTGAGGGTCGGACCCTCGTCGACGCGAGCTTCCTTGACGTACAGGTCCTCTGCCGAGTACCCGTTGTTGTTCTCGGCGTTGGCGACCGCCGAGTTCAGGACCTGGGTCACGACGCGGGCGGCGTTGCGGTTCGCGAAGAACAGCGTGCTGCGCGCCTCGGCCACGGACTTGCCGCGGATGAGGTCGACGACCTCGCGCGCCTTGCGCGGCGCGATGCGGATGTACTTCGCCTGTGCTCTGACTGCCATGGCGTGACTACCTTCTGGCCGAGCGGTCGCCCTTGATGTGACCGCGGAACGTGCGCGTGAGCGCGAACTCGCCCAGCTTGTGGCCGACCATGGACTCGCTGATGAAGATGGGTACGTGCTTGCGGCCGTCGTGGACGGCGATGGTGTGACCGACCATGTCGGGGAAGATCGTCGAGGCCCGTGACCAGGTCTTGATCATCTTCTTCTGGCCGGCGGCGTTCATCTCTTCGATGCGCTTGAGAAGGCGCTCTTCGATGAACGGCCCTTTCTTGGCTGACCTGCTCAAGAAGTGCCTCCTGCCTTACCCGCGCTTGCCGCGCTTGCGGCCGCGGATGATGAACTTGTCGGACGGCTTGTGGTTGGCGCGCGTGCGGTACCCGAGGGTCGGCACGCCCCACGGCGTGACCGGATGACGACCGGCCGTGGTCTTGCCCTCGCCGCCGCCGTGCGGATGGTCGACGGGGTTCATGGCCGTACCGCGGACCGTCGGGCGGACGCCGCGCCAGCGCGTGCGACCGGCCTTGCCGCCATCGATGTTGGAGTGATCGGAGTTGCCGATCTCACCGACGGTGGCACGACAGGCGACGCGGATGCGGCGCAGCTCGCCGGAGGGCAGACGGACGACGCCGTACCCCTTCTCCTTGGCCTGGAGCTGGGCGCTGGTGCCGGCGCTGCGCACCAACTGGGCGCCGCGGCCCGGCTGCAGCTCGAGGTTGTGGATGAGGGTACCCGACGGGATGTTCTCCAGAGGCAGGGCGTTACCGGGGCGGATGTCCGCGCCGGGACCCGACTCGACGGTGTCGCCCACCTGAAGGCCCTTGGGCGCGAGGATGTACCTCTTCTCGCCGTCCGCGTAGTGCAGGAGAGCGATACGGGCCGAACGGTTGGGGTCGTACTCGATGTGCGCGACCTTCGCCGGCACGCCGTCCTTGTCCCTCTTGAAATCGATGATGCGATAGCGCCGCTTGTGGCCGCCGCCCTTGTGGCGCGTGGTGATGCGCCCGTAGCTGTTGCGACCGCCGTTCTTCTTGAGCGGCGCCACCAGCGAGCGCTCGGGCTCGCTGCGCGTGATGTCCTCGAACGTGTCGACCGTCATGAAGCGACGGCCCGGCGAGGTCGGCTTGAATCGCTTGATGCCCATTACCTACCGCCCTCGAAGAATTCGATCTTGTCGCCGGGCGCGAGTTGCACGACGGCCTTCTTCCAGGCCGCGGTGCGGCCGCGCGACACGCCGCGCCGCTTGGGCTTCGGCTTCATGTTCGCGGTGCACACGTCGACCACAGTGACGTTGAAGAGCTGGGCGACCGCCTGGGCGATCATGGTCTTGTGGGCGTCCGGGTGCACCTGGAAGGTGTACCGGTCGTGGTCGATCTGCCCGTAGCTCTTCTCGGAGATGATCGGCTTGATGATGATCTTTTCGGCTTCAACCATGTGTCACGCCTCGTTCAGGGCGGCGTACGCCTTCTCGGTGAGGACCAGGGA
>CAIXSE010000049.1 GCA_903921965.1 uncultured Thermoleophilia bacterium
CAGGGCCAGCCCGGTGTCGAGCATGTCGCTGCTGGTCATGCCGTAGTGCACGTACTTGCTGGCGTCGCCGACGTACTCCGCGACGTTCGTCAGGAAGGCGATGACGTCGTGGTTGGTGGTCGCCTCGATCTCCTGCACGCGAGCCACGTCGAACGCTGCCTTCTTCTCGATCTGCTTCACGGCGTCGTGCGGCACCTTGCCGAGCCTGGCCCAAGCCTTCACCGCGGCGATCTCGACGTCCAGCCAGGCCTGCATCTTGGCTTCTTCGGTCCAGACCGCGCCCATCTCCGGGAGCGTGTAGCGCTCGATCATGACGTGCCCTCCGTGGTCGTGACGTCCGCGATTCTCTCACAGGGGGCGCGGCGGCCGGCGCCGGGGGAGATGGCGCCCGTCGCGGGTGGGGGTAGACTCATGGACGAGGCGCGTGGGGAGACGCCGGCGACGACGGGGGAGGGGACGATGCCGAGCGACGATGAGCTTCGCGAGTACGCGATCAAGGCGATCAAGAAGAAGCGTGAGTTCTGGGGCCACGTGGCCGCCTACGTCATCGTCAACGCGTTCCTCGTGGCCGTCTGGTACTTCTTCACCGGGGCGGGCTACTTCTGGCCCGGCTGGGTGATGGCCGGGTGGGGCATCGGCCTCGCCTTCAACGCGTGGGACGCCTACGGCCGCGGCAACCGGCCGATCACCGAGGACGAGATCCAGCGCGAGATCGACCGCCAGAAGGGGGCCTGACGGTGCCGACGGACGCCGAGCTCCGCGACCTGGCGCTGAAGTCGCTCAAGGCGAAGCGCGGCTTCGTGAAGCACCTGGCCGCCTACGTCATCGTCAACGCCTTCCTGTGGGTCGTCTACGTGCTGGCGGCGCTGCAGGACGGCGGCTGGTGGCCGTGGCCGCTCGTCGTCATGGCCGGCTGGGGCATCGGCCTCGGCCTGAACGCGTGGGCCGTGTACGGACGCGCCTCGCGGCCCATCTCCGAAGACGAGATCCGCCGCGAGGTGGAGCGGCAGAAGGGAGCCGGCGGCTGACGCGCCCCGGCGGGTGCGCGGACTGGGGCCGGGCCCGCCTGCGGCGGCCCGGCCCCAGTCCGCCTCGGCCTCAGCGCATGGCGATGGCCTCGATCTCCACGCGCAGGTCCTTCGGCAGACGCGCCACCTCGACGGTGGAGCGCGCCGGGTACGGCTCGCTGAAGAATTCGGCGTACACCTCGTTGACCGCGCCGAAGTCGTCCATGTCCTTGAGGAAGATCGTGGTCTTGACCACGTGCTCGAGGGTGAGGCCCGCGGCTCCGAGCGTCACGGTCATGTTCTCGAGCGCCTTGCGGGTCTGTTCCTTGGGCGTGGGGCTCACGATCCTGCCGTCGGTGTCCAGGGCGATCTGGCCCGAGACGAAGACGAAGCCGCCTGCCCCCAGGGCCGCCGAGTACGGCCCCACGGCGGGCGCGCCCTCGGGTGATGCGAATGCCTGCTTGTCCATGGAGGTTCCTCTCGTCGGTGGGTCCGCGCGTTGTCGCGTACAGGTCAGTAGCGTATCGCGACGGCCGAGA
>CAIXSE010000050.1 GCA_903921965.1 uncultured Thermoleophilia bacterium
GCATCGGCCAGGCCGAGCTGCTGCAGGAGTACGGCCTGCGGCGCGCCCTCGAGGACATCCTCGTGGTCGAAGAAGAGCACGCCCGCGACCTGCAGAACGCGCTCGACATGTGAGACGGCCGGCTCGCCGCAGGCGGGGCCGGTGAGACGCGAAGGGGGCGGCGCGCATGCCGGCGCGCCGCCCCCTTCGCGTCCGATGGCCGCAGGGCTCCCCGCTCGTCAGGCGGCCGCCTGCTGCGCCCGGCGCGCCTCCGTCCGCCGCCGCCAGCCGCGGGCCAGCAGCAGGAACAGCCCGGCGCCGGCCAGGCCGATGGCCAGCAGGGAGGCGAACGCCTCGCGGCCGCCGAGCGCGTCCATCGCCCAGCCACCGAAGGCCGGGCCCAGCGAGGCGCCGCCGTTCCAGAAGATCGTCCACACGCCCATGTAGCGGCCGCGGATGGCCTCGGGCGCCATGTCCGACACCTCCGCCGCCGCGACCGGCGCCAGCAGCGTCTCCCCCAGGCTCATGACCACGATGAGCACCACCAGCGAGACGAGCCCGAAGGCGAAGGCCGAGCCGCCGATGCCCACGCCGATGAGCGCCGACGAGATCGCGAGCAGCACCATGCGGTTGCGGAAGCGGGTCGCCCGCACCAGCGGGTACTGCACGACGGCCACCACCAGCGCGTTCAGCGCCAGCAGCGCGCCCCACTCTCCGTAGGGCACGCCGAGGTAGCTGGTGATGTACACCGAGAAGATCGACCCGAAGTTGCCGAAGCACAGGAGCGGCAGCACCGCCACGAGGGCGAAGACGAGGAAGGCGCGGTCGTGCAGCACGATGCGGTAGCCGCTGCGCCCCGCGGCGTCGGTGTGCAGGTGAGGCTTGAGCGCGCTCGCGGGCCGGCTCTCCCTGATCCACACCAGCATCATCACGACCATCAGCGCGCACCCGGCCGCGGCCGCGAGGAAGAGCTGGCGGAACGAAACGCCCCAGCCCAGCGCGAGGCCGGCCGCCGCGGGCCCGAACACGACGCCCACGTTCATGGCGACGCGGTTCACGCTGAACGCCTCGGAGCGCTGCTCGGGCGGGAGCAGGTCGGCGATCATCGCGTTGGAGGCGGTCTGGAAGAGCGGCCAGCCGAAGGCGCTCTCGATGGCCACGAGGACGGCCACTTGCCAGACGGCGGTCACGTAGGCGAACCCGAAGAACCACACGACGCCCATGAAGACGGACAGCACGATGACGGCCTTGCGCCCGATCCGGTCGGTCAGGTGGCCGCCGAGGAACTGCACCGGCATCACGGCGAGCGGGACGAGGCCGAACACGACCCCCACCATCGACATCGACGCGCCGAGGTACCGGTGCATGTAGATGCCCTCGTACGGGAAGGCGAGCGCGGCCGCGGCCACGTAGACGAACGTGCCCAGCGTCAGGACCCAGAACTGTCCGGGGAACCCGCGGAGCTCGCGCCAGGATCGGGAGAGACGTGACGACACGGCCCCATCGTATCGGAGTCGGCGGGCGCGGCCCGGCGGCGGCGGCCCCTCACCCGGGCCGGAGGCGGCGGGCCGGGCTCAGGCCCGGCGGCGGACCGGCCCGGCCCGCAGAAGTTGGTCAAACTTGACGGCGCCACGGCGGCGGCGCTAGGTTCGTGGCATGCTTCTGAGCGTGAACCAGGCCGCGCGGCGGCTCGGCGTCTCCCCCGTCACCGTGCGCCGCTGGACGGCCACGGGCCTCCTGCGGTGCACGCGCACGGCCGGCGGTCACCGGCGCATCGACGAGCGCGACCTCGACGACCTCGCGCGCTCCCTGGGCGCCGGCAGCCAGCTCGCCGCGCAGGCGGCCCGCGAGCGCGAGGTGGAGGTGCTCATCGACACCTCGATTGCGCTGGCCGCCCGCCTGGACCTCGGCGAGCTCCTGTACGAGATCGCGATGCGCATGACCGGGCTGTTCGACTGCCACTTCTGCGCCATCTCCGAGTACGACGCCGCCGGCGGCGGGGTGGCCACGCTGGCCGAGTACGACGACGCCGGCCGCAGGCTCCCCGACCAGAGTCCCTACCTGCTCCGCGACTTCCCGCTCACACGGCGCGTGCTGGAGGACCAGGTGACGGTCGTCGTCAACGTCGACGACCCCGAGGCCGACCCCGCCGAGGTCGCCGAGCTGCGCCGCGACGGCGACCGCAGCCTCCTCATGGTGCCGCTCGTGGCGCACGGCGACTCCATCGGCCTGCTCGAGGTGGTCGACCAGGAACGCTCGCGCACCTACTCCCGGCAGGAACTCCGCCTCGCGCGGGCCATCGCCGGCCAGGCGGCCGTCGCCATCCGCAACGCCAAGCTGTTCGCCGGCGGCGCCGACGCCCAGAACGACCAGCGTGTCACGGGCGCCGTCCGGCGGCTGACGGCGGCCGTGCCGGAGCTCTGCGACCACGACACGGAGGGCCTCCTCGCGAAGCTGGCCGCGACCGTGTGCGAGGCGTTCGAGGCCGTCTCCTGCGTGGCCGCCGCGGGAGGACGGAGCGCGGGAGCCGCCGGCGCGACCGTGCCTGGAGCCGGGGGCGGCGCCGGGGCGGCGCTCGCCGTGGCCCGCGACCCGTCCGGCCGCAGCGAC
>CAIXSE010000051.1 GCA_903921965.1 uncultured Thermoleophilia bacterium
CGCCCTCCTTCTGGTCCTCGGTGCCGAAGCAGCTGGCGTACGCCTCGCGCTCGTAGTCCATGCCGACGGTGAGGGGCAGGTCAAGGGACTTGTTCACGGCCAGCTTGGCGATCTTCAGGATCGCGGGGCTGTTGCGCAGGAGGTCGCTCACGAGCTTCTCGGTGGCCGGGCGCAGCTCCTCGAGCGGCACGACCTTGTTGACGATGCCGTACGACAGGGCCTCGTCGGCCTCCATCATGCGCCCGGTGAAGATGAACTCCTTGGCGCGCTTCTCGCCCATGAGACGCGGCAGCACCTGCGTGCCGCCGCACCCGGGGATGACGCCGACGCGGATCTCGGGCTGGCCGAACTTCGCGGTGTCGGCGGCGATGGCCAGGTCGGCGGCCAGGACGAGCTCGCAGCCGCCGCCGAGCGCGAGGCCGTTGACCATGGCGACGACCGGCTTCGGGCACATGCGCATCGCCTCGTGCGGCCGGCGGCGCGCCTTGTAGACCACGGCGTCGGTGAGCAGACGGGTCGGGAACTCGTCGATGTCGGCGCCGGCGCTGAAGGCCTCCCCGGCGCCCGTCACGACGACGACGTGCACGTCCCTGTCGAGGCCGGCGTCCTCGAGCGCGTGCGCCATCTCGACGCGCAGCTCGTCGCTCTGCGCGTTGCGCTTCTCCGGCCGGTTGAGCGTGATCCACGCCACGGGGCCGGCCTTCTCGTAGATGACGGTCTTGTACTCGGCCTCCATGGAGCCTCCTGCGCGGACGTGGTGATGGAACGGGCGGGGCGAGTGCGCGAGGCGCCCCCGCCCCTGCCGGCGTCCGGTGCGCGCGTGGCGCACCGGACGCCGGCCCGGGCATGAGTGCTAGTTCTTGAGGATGAGCGCGGCGTTGTTGCCGGCCATGCCGTAGACCTCCGACATGCCGACCTTCGCGCCCTCCACCTGCCGCGCGCCGCACTGGCCGCGCAGCTGCAGGACCATCTCGTAGACCTGCGCGAAGCCCTGCGCCATGGTGGCCTCGCCGAAGCTGGAGAAGCCGCCGCTCGGGCACACCGGCAGCTTGCCGCCGAGCACGGTGTCGCCGTTGCGCAGCGCGAGGTGGGCGGTGCCCTCCTCGAAGAAGCCCATGGTCTCGAGGTACTGGAAGTAGTGCCACGAGCTGTTGTCGGGCACCTCGACGAAGTCGATGTCCTCGGGGCCCATGCCGGCGTCGGCGAAGGCGGCCCTGGCGGCCACGTAGCTCTCGCTGATGATCGGCATGCCCTCCTTGGGCTGGAAGCCGAGCACCGGGATGCGCGTCGTGGGGTCGCCGTAGAGCGGGCTGCCGAGGCCGGAGCCGACGATGGTGATGGGCTTGCTCGTGTACTGCTTCGCCTTCTTGGCGTTGCAGAGGATCACGGCGCCGGCGCCGTCGCTGGTGGCGCAGATCTCGAACAGGCGCAGCGGGTCGCACACCATCGGCGAGGCGAGCACCTCCTCGAGGGTGAACTCCTTCTGGTAGCGCGCCGCCGGGTTGAGCGAGCCGTGCTTGCTGGTCGCGACCTTGACGCCGGCGAGATCCTCGTCGGTGATGCCGTACTTGTCCATCTTCTTGCGGCACTCGAGCGCCCAGTAGACGGGGTTCGGCATGCCCATGAGCCAGCGCATGGTGTCGTCGGCCGGCACCGGCTCCTCGTGGTAGGGCGGCAGGAACGGGAAGAAGCCCTTGGCCGACTTGTCGGCGGCCACGGCCAGCACCACGTCGGCCTGGCCTGAGGCCACCATGGCGGCGGCCACGGCGATGCAGGTGCCGCCGGTGGCGCAGGCGTTGTTGATGTTCATGGTGGGCACGCCGGTGTAGCCCATCACTTCGTCGATGTACGAACCGGCGTAGATGCCCTTGCGGCCGCCCCAGTTCTGCGAGCCCGACACCACGATCTGGATGTCCTTCCAGGTGATGCCGGCGTCCTTGAGGGCGTCGTTGATGGCGTCGGACGCCATGTTGGTCCAGAACTTCTCGGGGAACTTGCCCCAGGGGTGCAGCCCTACTCCGATGATGGCGATGTCGTCCACTGTCACACCTTCCTGAACTTCCAGCCGACGAGCTCTTCGCCGCTCTTGTTGGTGTAGAGCACGCGGATGACCGTCTGGACCTCCATGCCGATGGAGACGTCGGCCGGCGTGCAGCCTTCCATCATGCCGATGATGTGGATGCCCTCGGGCATCTTCACCGACACGACCGGCGTGGGCACCCAGTCCTCCTTCTTCACCACGAACGGCGGCGGTGGCGGGTAGCTCATGTCGGAGTAGGTGTCCACGACCCCGACGCCGCTGAGCGCGACGTCCTCGACGTCGCGCTCGACGCACTCGGGGTTGTGGCAGGTGAAGCTGCGCGGGAAGAAGTAGTCGCCGCAGCTCTTGCAGTGCGTCGCGATGATCCGGCCGTCCTGCCCCGGCTCGGTGGGCGTGAACAGCCCTTCGCCGAGCAGGACCCGCTTCGGCCCTTCTGCTTCTGACA
>CAIXSE010000052.1 GCA_903921965.1 uncultured Thermoleophilia bacterium
AGGTGCCCGCCGGGGATGCCGATGCCGTGGATCGCGGTGGCGTCGACCTTGCGCATCACGTCGGCGGAGTAGAGCGGGAGCAGCAGGGACTCATCCATGCGCGTCCTCCTTGAGGGCGGCGGCCACGGCGTACGCCACGCCGCCGGTGTGACTGAGTGAGAGCTCGACGCGGAAGACGCCGAGGCGCGCGGCGATGCGGGCGACGTCGCCGTGCAGGGCGATGAGCGGCTTGCCGCCCGACAGCACCTCGACCTCGCGCCACACGAAGCCGATGATGCCGATGCCGAGGGCCTTGCCGACCGCCTCCTTGGCGGCGAAGCGTGCGGCGTAGTGCGGCCACGGGTCCGAGAAGCGGTCGCAGTAGGCGCGCTCCTGCTCGCTGAAGAGCCGCTCGTAGGCGCGCGGCAGCCGCTCGAGCAGGCGCCTGATGCGGGCGGCCTCGATGACGTCGATGCCGAGGCCGTAGAGCAGCCCGGCGGGCGGGATCTGCGGGAACCCGCCGCCCGCCCGCTCTGTCGTGGGTCCGTGCATCCCGTCATTGTATCCGCCCGGCCCGGCCGCCCGAGACCCGTCGGCCCGCGGACTACTCGACAGTGACCGTCTTCGCCAGGTTCCTCGGCTGGTCGACGTTGAGGCCTTTCATCCCGGCGATGTGGTAGGCCAGCAGCTGCAGCGGGATCACCGTGAGGATCGGGGCCAGGTGGTGGTCGGTCTTCGGTACCCAGAGCACGTCCTTCGAGAGCTCGCCGATGACGTCGTTGTCGTCGGTCGCCACCGCGATCACGTCGGCGCCGCGGGCGCGGACCTCCTCGATGTTGCTGACGAGCTTGGGGAAGACCGGCCCGTCGTCGGCGACGACCACGACGGGCGACTCGTTGTCCAGCAGGGCGATGGGGCCGTGCTTCATCTCGCCGGCGGCGTACGCCTCGGTCGGGATGTAGCTGATCTCCTTGAGCTTGAGCGCCCCCTCGAGGCACACTGCGTAGCCCATGCCGCGGCCGAGGTAGAGGAAGAAGCGCTCGTCGTGGTACCGCTCGGCGATGCGCTCGATGGCGCTCGGCCGCGCGAGCAGCTGCTCGGCCAGCTCGGGCACCAGGCGCAGCTCGTGCCCGAGCCGCTTGAGCTCGTCCTCGGCCATGGCGCCGCGGGCCCAGGCGAGGCGCAGCGCCAGCACGAGCATGGCGGCGACCTGGGCGGTGTGCGTCTTGGTCGCCGCCACCCCGATCTCCAGGCCTGCCCGCGTGAACAGCACGTGGTCGGCGTCGCGTGTGGCCTGGCTGCCGTGGATGTTGGTGAGCGCGAGCACGGGGGATCCGGCCTCGCGCGCAAGCTTCATCGCGGCGATGGTGTCGGCGGTCTCGCCCGACTGCGTGATGCCGATGACCAGCGTGTCGGGGTCGAAGACCGGCTGGCGGTAGCGGAACTCGCTGGCCACGTCGATCTGCACCGGCACGCGCGCCAGCTGCTCGATGGCGTACGCGGCGATGAGGCCGGCGTGGTACGAGGTGCCGCAGGCGACGATGAAGATGCGCCGCAGGCGGCGCAGGAGCTCGTCGCCCATCCCAGTCTCGGAGAGGTCGACGGTGCCGTCCTCACGGAGGCGCCCGGCGAGCGTGTCGCGCAGAGCGGCCGGCTGCTCGTGGATCTCCTTGAGCATGAACGTCTCGTAGCCGCCCTTCTCGGCCGCGTCCTCGTCGCCGGGGAACTCCCACTCCTCGCGGGCGACCGGCTCGCCGGCGACGTCGAGGTACTGCGCGCCGCCGGCGCGCAGCGTGACGACGTCGCCGTCTTCGAGCACGACGACCCGCCGCGTGTGCGAGAGGAAGGCGGGGATCGCCGAGGCGAAGAACATCTCGCCCTCGCCCACGCCGACCACGAGCGGGGTCTCGTACCGGGTGCCGACGATCACGTCCGGCTCGTCGGCCGAGACGGCACAGAACGCGTAGTGGCCGTCCAGCTCGGTGAGGGCGCCACGCACCGCCGCCGTGAGGTCGGCGGCGTCGTTCTCGCCGCGTCCGTCGAGGTGCTCCTCGATGAGGTGCGCCACGACCTCGGCGTCGGTCTCGCTGGTGAACGTGTGGCCGCGCTCGGTGAGGCGGGCGCGGAGGTCCTTGTAGTTCTCGACGATGCCGTTGAGCACGATGCTCACACGGCCGGAGCAGTCGTCGTGCGGGTGGGCGTTCTCCTCGCACGGCCGCCCGTGCGTGGCCCAGCGCGTGTGGCCGAGGGCCGTGGTGGCCGAGGACCCGTCCGGACCGGCCGCCTCGAACAGCGCGTCGAGGTTGCCGACGGCGCGCACGGTGCTCAGGCAGCCGTCCTCGAGCAGGACGAGCCCCGCCGAGTCGTAGCCGCGGTACTCCAGGCGCCTGAGGCCGTCGAGGATGATGGGCTTGCCGTCGCGATACCCGACGTAGCCGACGATGCCGCACATGGCGCTCCCTCCCTGTGGGGGTGTGGGCGCAGAGGAGCTGACGTGCGGACGGCACCTTCGAGCCGGTTTGTTCCGCCGTCGCCGGCGGGTTTTGGCGACTCGATCACGACCGTGCCGGGCCGGGAGGCATCCGCCGAGTCTTTCGATGAACCTCCGCCTCGTCACCCGCGCGCGGCGCCCCGTGGGGCGCGGTTCGCGCGGGCCTGGCGCTGGAGTCGACTGCTGGGAGTCCGCACCGCCGGTCTGCGTATGTCTCAGGTAGTCTACTCCTTCGGGGCGGCCGGCTCCTCCCCTCGCCGCCGGCCCCGCCCTCCGAGGGCCGTATCCCGGTCAGTCGCCGAGGACGCGGAAGCCTTGCTCCGCGAAGTGCTCGTCGAAGGCGAGGCACTCGCGGATGCCGAGCCGGCGCATGAGCTCGAAGCTGGTGCAGTCGACGAGGCTGAGGTCGCGCCGGCCGGCCGACAGCATCAGGTCCACGGCACGCGCGTGATCCTCCGCGGACACCCACTCGACGGATACCGGCGCCAGGACGTCGCCCAGCAGCCGACTCACGGCCGCCAGGCCCCAGCGGCGCTGTGCCACTTGCGTAGCCTCCACGACCACGTAGTTGCTCGTCACCAGCGACTCTCCGCGGGAGGCTGCGTCGCGCCACCGGGCGACGGCAGTGGCAGCCCGGGCGTCGTCCTCGTCCTGCATGGCTATGAGCAGCGAACTGTCGACGAAGATCCTCATGCGCCGACCGAGTCGGCGAACTCGTCGTCGTGGCGCTGCGACAGGTCGGGGATGCCCGAGTGGAACCCGCCGACGGCTGCCATCGAGCGCGTCCACTTGCTGGCCATCGACTCCTCGCCCTCGCGCTCCACGTACTGGTCGACCGCGGTGCGGATCACGGCCGCCATCGAGACGCCACGTGATGCAGCCAGACGCTTGACCGCCGCGGCCTCGTCTTCACTGAGTTGGATCTGTGTCCTGACCATGGACTGTCATCTCCAATGTGTAATCACTGTATGCCTTCACGTTATCACCCTTCCCCGAAGTGCCGGCGGGCACGCGCAACGTCACCCCCGTCGGCCTGTTCTAGAATCCACCTCCGAAGGTAGAATCATCACGTGGGCATCTCCATCAAGAACGAGCGCACCGAGCGCCTCGCGCGCGAGCTGGCGGCGGAGACGGGAGAATCTCTGACGACCGCGATCACCCGCGCCCTCGAGGAGCGGCTCGCGCGGCTGGAGGGCCGGCGCACGCCGGCGGACCGGCGCGCGCTCGCGCGCGTCGTCCTGCGCCGCCTGGACGCGCTGCCGGTGCTCGACGCCCGCAGCCCGGACGAGATCATGGGTTACGACGAGCACGGTGTGCCGTGACCGGCGACCTCGTCGTCGACACGTCGGCGCTGCTGGCCGCAGCCTTCGCCGAGCCCCAGCGTGACGCCGTGATCGTCGCGCTCAGCGAGGCGGACGGCGTGCGCATGTCGGCGGCCTGCCGGCTGGAGAGCTCGATCGTCACCTACGCCCGCCTCGGTCCCGCCGGTCAGGCCGAGCTCGGGCTTCTGCTGGACGCGTTCGGCATCGAGGTCGTGTCGCTCACGCCCGAGCTGGCCGTGCTCGCGGCAGAGGCCTGGGAGCGCTGGGGCAAGGGCAGACACCCGGCCGGCTTGAACATCGTCGACTGCTGTTCGTATGCGCTGGCGGTACACTCGGCCACGCCGCTGCTCGCCATCGGCGACGACTTCCCGCGCACAGACGTCGACCTGGCGCCGCTCCCGACGCCGGCGGCTCCCTGACTCAGCCCAGCCCCTCGAGCCCCTCGTGGTCGCCGAGGTCGATGTCGGCGGGGAGCGCCTGCTCGAAGACCTCGCGCATGACCACCGGCACGGTGCAGTCGAAGATCGTCTTGCAGCTCTGGCCGGTCTCGCGCACGAACGGGCTGAACTCCAGCGTCGGCGTGCTCGCGAGCTGCCCGGGCACGCCGGCGAGGAACTCGAGCGCTGCGCTCAGGTCGTTGCTGCCGGCCGCGGCGATCACGCTCAGGTCAGCAGCTTCTCCACGACGGCGACGATGCGCGCGCAGGTGGCGTCCACGTCCTCCTGCGTCGGACCCTCCGCCATCACGCGCACAAGCGGCTCGGTGCCCGACGTGCGCACGAGGACGCGGCCGTCGCCGTCCA
>CAIXSE010000053.1 GCA_903921965.1 uncultured Thermoleophilia bacterium
CGCCCGCTACGACCTCGTCTCGCTCGACACCGACAACGGGCCGGCGTGGCTGGTCCGCGACGCGAACGCCGGCCTGTACGACGAGGACGGCGTGCGCCTCGTGGCGGCCGCGCTCCGCCCCGGCGGCGCGGCCGTCTTCTGGTCCCCCGACCGGTACCCCGCGTTCGAGGCGGTCCTCGCCGGTACCTTCACGAGGGTCGTGCCGGAGCCCGCCTTCGACGTCGTGCACGGCCGCCGTCACGAGTACACGATGTACGTCTGCCTCGGTCCCCGCGCGAGGTAGACTGGGCCTGCACACAGTCCCCACACGAGGAGGTCGGGTGGCGTTCACCTGGAGCGAGCCGGGCGTGATCGCCTGGGCTCTCATCGACGCGTATCCCGAGCAGGACCCGCTGGACCTCAACTTCGTCGACCTGCACCGCATGATCGTGGGGCTGGACGGTTTCGGTGACGACCCCGACGCGGCGAGCGAGCCGCTCCTCGAGGCCGTCGTGGTGGCGTGGGATGACCAGCGCTGACGAGGGCCTGCTCGGGCTGTTCCCGCTCGCGATCGTGCTGCTGCCGGGTGAGGTCGTGCCGCTGCACATCTTCGAGGAGCGCTACAGGCTGCTCGTCAGGGAGAGGCTGGACGGGGGCGAGTTCGGCGTGGTGCTGGCCGACGACGACGGCGCCCGGGAGTGCGGGTGTACGGCGCGCATCGCCGAGCTCCTCGAGGAGCTGGACGACGGGCGCATGAACATCCTCGTCGAGGGCGGCCGCAGGTTCCGCATCGTCGACCTGCGGACGCCGGACGACCCCCAGGCCGTCTACCTGAGCGGCGTGGTCGAGTACTTCGACGACGACGATGCGGAGGCGCCGGAAGAGCTCCGCGCCGCGGTCGTCGCCACGTTCCGCGACCTGCTCGTGGCAACGGACGCGGAGGCGCCGCGCGAGCCGCTCGGCGAGCAGCTGCTCTCGTTCCGCGTCGCGGCGGCAGTCGACTTCGGCGCGTCGCTCAAGCAGGAGATCCTCGAGTCGCTGAGCGAGGCGCAGCGGCTGCAGACGCTGCTCACCGTCATGCGGTCGCTGCTGCCGCGGCTGCAGATGCGCAAAGACCGCGAAGAGGCTATCCGCGGCAACGGCAAGGGGTACTGACCGGCGAGCGGGCGGGGTCGCCGGCGGGTCTTCTGAAGACTCGCTCCCGACGGCCTACGGCACCAGGACGATCTTGCCGAGGTGCCGGCCCGCGAGCAGCTCGTGCGCCCTGCGTGCCTCGGCCAGCGGCAGTGTCTCGCCGATCACCGGGCGCACCTTGCCCGCCGCGGCCATCGCGCCGATCTCCGCGGCGATGGCCGCCACCCCCGCGCGCCCGGCGTTGTTCAGGCTCATGAAGAGCAGCCCGGCGTCTTTGGCGAGCGCCTCGCCGATGGGCACGGTCGCCTCGGGGCCGGGCCCCTGGCCGGTGCACACGATGCGGCCGCCTTTGGCCACGAGCTTCACGTCGCCCGGGAGGTTCACGCTGATGACGAGCTCGTGGACGAGGTCGAAGCCCTTGCCCCCGGTGATCTCGAGGCCTCGAGCGACGACGTCCTCGGCCTTGTAGTCGATGGTGTCCGCGGCGCCGAGGCCGCGGACCAGCTCCGCCTCGTCGGCGCCGGCCACCGTTCCGGTGACGCGGGCGCCGAGGGCGGCGGCGATCTGGACCGCCGCCGAGCCCACGCCGCCGGCGGCGCCTTGGACGAGGACGGTCTCACCGGCCTGCAGCGCCCCGCGCCGGACGAGCGCGTAGTACGCGGTGGGGAAGACCATGCCGAGAGCGGCGGCCTCGACGGCCGTCAGCCCCGGCGGCACGGGCACCGCCTGCGCCTCGTGGATGACGGCGTACTCGGCGTAGCTGCCTTCGCTGCCCACGCCGAGCCCGCTGAAGAAGACCTGGTCGCCGGGCTTCACCGTCGTGACCGCGTCGCCGGCCTTCTCGACCACGCCGGCGCCGTCGGAGCCGATGATCTTCGGTGGCCGCCTGGGCGTCGGGAAGCGGTCTTCGCGCACGGCCACGTCGATGGGGTTGACCGTCGCGGCGGCCACGCGCACCAGGACCTGCTCCGCCTTGGGCTCGGGGTCGGGCACGTCCTCGTACACCAGGACCTCGGGCCCGCCGTACTCGTGGATCCGGACAGCCTTCATCTCAGTGCCTCCTGCACGGGGGTCTCCTGTCGTCGGCTGGGACTGTACCCGGGCGTCCGGAAGGCAATCCGGAGGCGTACGCGCGAGAGGCCCGGCCGCCTGCGGCGGCCGGGCCTCACTGCTTCGTGTCTCCGGCGCGCGGCTGTGGCGCGCGCGCAGGATGTCCGGTCAGGCCGTCGCCTCCGGCTGCGGCGGGCGCCGCCGGGCGCGACGGACGCGGCGCACGCCGAACCAAGCCGCCAGCCCAAGGCCGCCGAAGACCAGCACGAACGGGAGCAGTGCGGTGAGGACGAGGCCGGTCACGCGAGCACCGCGGCCGAGCAGCCCGAGCGAGCCCGTCAGCGTGTCCCAGAACCCCGGCGAGGCGGCGACCGCCGGGGCGGTGCCCTTCTCGTGCAGGAAGACCGACAGGGTGCCGTAGCTCGTGGTCTCACGCAGGGACTTCATCTGCGCGCTGAGCTGTTCGATCTCGAGCTGGACCTTGTCGATGCGGTCCTGCACGGCGAGGGTCTCGGAGATGGAGTCCGCCTGGGCGAGGAAGCCGACCAGGCGATCCTCGACGGCGCGCTGGTGCCGGAGGCGCGCCTGAAGGTCGACGTACTGGCTGGTGACGTCCTCGCTGGACGTCGAGACGCTCTCCACCTTGCCGAGCTGGCCGAGACGCTTGAGCGTCGCGTCGAAGAGACTCTCGGGCACCCGCACGGTGAGCGTCGCGTAGGGCGCGGAGCCCGCGTACGTGGTGGTCGAGGGGAGCCCCTGCGCGGGGGCGACGTCGCCCGAGCCCTCGGTCACCGGGACCGGCGTCCCGCCGTCGCTGCCGACCGAACTGGAGAGCACGTACCCGCCGCTCGCGGTGGTCATCGAGGTCACCCGGTCGACGGAGGAGAGCAGCGTGCCCCTGGCGACGAGCAACGACAGGTCGCCGGTGCGGATGAGCCGGTGGGCCGAGTACGTCGACGCCGGAGGTACCGCGAGGGCGACGTCGGACTGGGCCGTGCCCTCGGCCGGCGCGGCGCCGCCGGCGGTGTCCGTGGCCTTCGAGAGCGGCGCCACTCCCGCCACTTCCGCGACGGAGTCCGCACTGCGGCCGGCGGGTGCGAACGGCGAGCTCCCGCCGCCGGCGCCGCTGCTCAGCAGGCCGACGGCGGCGAAGAGCCCGACGAGCCCGACGAGGCTGACGACGACGACGAGGACGATGATCCTGCGCCTTGGTGTGCGTGCCATCTGTCTGTCCTCCTCAGTGGGCCGCGCCCCACGCGGCCGTTGACACCGGGTGAGACGCCGGGTGGGCGGGGGGCGTTCGTCGTGCCGTCGCCGGCG
>CAIXSE010000054.1 GCA_903921965.1 uncultured Thermoleophilia bacterium
CGCGTGAGCGTGTCGAGGCTGCCGAACGGCTCGTCGAGCAGGACGAGCCCCTTGCCGGCGACCAGCGTCCGCGCCAGCGCGACGCGCTGGCGCATGCCGCCCGAGAGCTCGTCGGGACGCGCGTCGCACACCGCGCCGAGGCCGAGCTCGGCCAGCACGGCGCGGGCCCCCGCCTCGCGAGCCGCCCTGCCCGCGCGCCGCGCCGGCCGGCCCGCACCCGCGGCCTCGGCCGCCAGCGTCGCGTTGCCGAGCACCGAGCGCCAGGGCAGCAGCAGGTCCTTCTGGAACATGTAGGCGGCGTGGCCGCTGCGGCAGCCGGGGCGGCCGGGCCCGTCGAGGCCGGCCGCCGCCACCGGCTCGCCGCCGGCCTCGACGCTGCCGGCCGCCGGCGCCAGCACCCCGGCGAGCACGTTCAGCAGCGTGCTCTTGCCACAGCCGCTGGCCCCGACGATCGAGAGCCGCCGGCCCGCGGGCAACGCGAAGGTCACATCGTCCAGCACGGCGTCGCCTTGCCCGCCGTAGCCGGCGCGGAGGCCCGTGACGGTCAGGTCGAGGGCGCGCGGAGCCGCCTCGGCGGCGCGCGCAGCTGTCGCGGCCGCGCTCACTGCGCCGGCACGAACTCGTCGGTCACGACGCGGTCCACCGGCACGTCATTCGTCAGCTGGCCCGAGTCCTTCATCCAGGCGCTCAGCGCCTGCCAGGACGCGACGTCCTGCCAGCCGGCCGGGTGCTCGCCGGCCGCGGCCAGCGACGGGACGGCCGCCTTCCACTGTGCGAGCAGCAGGTCCTTCTTCAGCTCCGGGTGCCGGGCGACGTACAGGTCGACCGCGGCCTCCGGGTTGTCCACCGCCCACTGGAGCCCCTGCATCGTCGCGGCCACGAACGCCTTCACGGTGTCCGGGTGCTGCTCGGTCATCGACTGGTTCGTCACGACGTCGAGGAAGGCGAAGTCGGGCGTGCCCCAGTCGCGGAAGTCGAGGTACGAGAGCTTGCCGGCCTGCTGCTCGGCCTGCACCAGCTCGGCGAACTGCGTCACGGCCACGGCGTCGTACTTCTTCGCCAGCAGCGGAGCCACCAGCTCGTAGCCCGGGTCGACCACCTTGACGTCACTCTCCGGCACGCCGCCCGTCTGGAGCATCGTCGCGAACGAGGCCCGCGTGGACGGGATCATCACGACCCCGGCGACTTTGCCGGTCAGGTCCTTGGGCGTGGTCGCCGTCTCGCCCGGTGCCATCGCCACACCCACCGGCGCGTGGCTCATGACCGCGGCCACCGAGACCAGTGGCGCGCCTTCGGCGGCCGCCGCCAGCGTGTCCGGCGAGTAGTACAGGCCGAACTGCGCCTTGCCGGTCGAGACGAACTTCACCACGTCGGTGGCGCCGGCCGGCACCTGCTGCTTCACGTTCAGCCCGGCGTCGGCGTAGTAGTTCCTGGCCTGGGCGACGTCGACGGGGATGTCGAGCACCCACGGCACCCAGTCCATGATCAGGGTGACGTCGGTGCGGCTCGAGGTCTGCGTGGCGTCCGCCGGCGCAGCGGTGGAGCCGCAGCCGCCGAGCAGGGCCGCGGCGGCGACGGCCGCGAGGACCGCGGCGGCGAGGGTCAGTGCGGTCCTGTGGAGACGCGGGGTCATGCGGGTCCTTTCCTCTGGGGTGCTGCGGAGCCGGCCGGGGACGTCCACCAGCAGACGCGCCGCTCGAGGGCGGCGACGCCGGCGTAGGCGGCGAGGCCCAGCAGGGTGATGAGCAGGATGGCGGCGAAGGCCTGGGCGGTGGCCAGGCGGGCGTTGGCGCTGAGCACGAGGTAGCCGAGCCCGGCGTCGGCGCCGGTCCACTCGGCGACGACGGCGCCGACCAGGCTCAGCGTGGCGCCAGTGCGCAGGCCGGCGGCGAAGTAGGGGGCGGCGCCCGGCACGCGGACGCGCCAGAACACGAACCAGGCGGACGCGTCGAGCGAGCGGAGCAGGAGCAGGAGCTGCGGGTCGGCGGCGCGCAGGCCCTGCAGCGAGGTCACGGCCAGCGGGAAGAAGGCGATGAGCGCGCAGACGACGACGCGCGGCAGGGCGCCGTAGCCCAGCCAGAGCACGAGGAGCGGCGCCAGCGCGATGACCGGCACCGTCTGCGTGACGACGACAAGCGGCGTGAGCACCCGGTCGAGCAGGCGCGAGTGCAGGGCGGCGGCGGCGAAGGCGAGGGCGAAGACCACGCCGAGCGCCAGGCCCGCCGCCGCCTCGGCGAGCGTGACCAGCGTGTCGTGCAGGAAGAGGCCGGGCTCCGCCGCGAGCTCGCGCAGCACGGCCGACGGCGGCGGCACGACGAACGCCGCCACGTGCGCCAGGCTGAGGCCGGACTGCACGGCGAGGGTGAGGCCCACGGCGACGAGGACGGCGACGGCGGCCGCGCGCAGGCGGCGCGACCAGCGGCGCGCGGCGACGAGACGCCCGGCGCCGTCGGCGCGTGCGGCGGCGTCAGCCGCCGGCACCCGGATCGCTTCCATCACACCGCCTTCCGCTCCCAGAACGACAAACAGCCCGGGCCGACACCTTCGTCGGGCCCGGGCTCCCCGTTTTCGGAGCTCCGGCACGCGCCGCCGCCGCTCCGTTCACCACGCAGAGCGTCGATGGCGCACCTGGGGACAGGTCTTCTGGCTCCCGGATCGTCCTCCGGCTGCGTCTTCCCGCCGGCAAGCCGGCAGTGACTTCGTGCAGCCTTCGTCCCCGGTCACAGCGGCGGGTCCGCGCCGGGTTCTCACCGGCTTCCCTTGAAGCCCTCGCGGGCATCTCCAAGCGCCGCGGATGGTAGACGAGGGGCGGTGCGGCCGTCAAGCGAACGGCGGCGAGCATCAAGACGGCCACCTCCGTCACCGATACCCAGACGTAGCGGCACCAGCGGGGAGGGGACCCATGACCGGACGGCACGGCGACGCCGCGCGTCACGCGGTACAGGCACGCTCGCACCGCCTCGTGCGGGGCGGGACCTTGCTCGCAGGCCTTCTCGCGGTGCTCCTGCTCGCCGCCGCGCCGGCCGGTGCGACCCACGCGGCCGTCGCCGCAGGCGGAGGGGCGACCGCAGACGCCCTGCGCGCCCGGGCGGTGCGCGCCCAGCGCGCCCACCTGTTCACCGCGGCCACCGGCTTGTACGGCCGTGCCCGCGACCTGTACCTCGCAGCAGGAGAGACGGCCGGCGCGCGCGCCTGCCTCACCGGCATGCACGACATCGAAGCCACCGTCGCGAGCTACCCGTCCACGCGGGCGGAGATGCTTGACCAGCTCGCCGCAGCCCACCCGGACTCCACGGCGGCGCAGCGCGAGGCCTGGCTCGACCGCCCCGACACGGAGCGGATGCGCTGGGACCGGGAGGTCCACTACTTCTACGGGGTCCCCGCCAACCTGGCGTACCGCGACGTCGAGCTCTTCCAGACGCAGGCGTCCCTTGTCGCCAAGTACCGCCGGTACTACGACACGCTCAGGACGTACATCCCGGTGGCGGCATCCACGCCCGCCTGGCAGCAGTACGGCGCCCCGCGGGTCTGGAGCTTCACGCAGCGGCTCGCCGTGCCGCGCGACCGCCTGCCGCTGACCGGCGAGCTCGACCTCTGGCTGCCGGTCCCCATCGTGGGCGGGGCGCAGAGCGCCGTGCAGGTCGGCGACATCTCGCCCGCGGCCTTCGTCACGAACCCGCCCAGCATCGCCCAGGACATCGGCCTGCTGGCCTTCGCGATCCCGCTGCAGGCGCTGGACGGGGACCTGGCGGTCGGGTCCTCCGTCTCCTTCGCTCGCGCCGCCGAGTACTTCAAGGTCGATCCCGCCCGGGTGGGACGGTACGAGAAGACCGGCTGGCTCTATCGGCACTACACGGCCTCACGCGGCAACACGCGCGTGACGGAGTCGATCCGCCGCACGGCGCGGCGCGTCGTGGCCGGCGAGGAGAACCCGTACCTCGCCGCGAAGCGCCTGTACGAGTACGTGATCGGCACGGTGACGTACAGCCTCACGCCGCACATGGCCCTCTACCCGCGCGGCGAGGCCGAGTCCGTGTACGTGCACGAGCGCAGGTACGGCGACTGCGGCGCGCAGAGCACGTACTTCGCCGCGCTGTGCCGTTCGGCCGGCATCCCGGCGCGCTGCGCCGGCGGCTTCCAGCTCTTCGCCGGAACCCCGTCCGGCCACTTCTGGGCGGAGTTCTACCTTCCCGGCTACGGGTGGGTGCCCGTCGATCCCAC
>CAIXSE010000055.1 GCA_903921965.1 uncultured Thermoleophilia bacterium
AAGGGCCCGAGCCAGGCCGATCTCAACGACAAGGTGACGCTCAGCGGGACCGTCGTGAACACGAACGGCGGCGAGGGCGCGACCTACGTCGCGATCCAGCAGAAGATCAACACGTCCTGGAAGGTCATCGCCAAGGCCAAGCCCCGCTGGACCGACAGCGACACCGGCTCCTATGCCGTGAAGATCAGGGTGAAGAACCCGGCCATGAGCCTGTGCCGCTACCGCGCCGTGTGGCAGGCAGGCGGCGTCAAGGGCTACAGCAAGACGCTCATCATCGCCGCGGAGTGAGGTGCGCGACCGGCGCAGCCGGTCGCGCCGCAAGACGACGGAGGGCCGGCCCGGACACGTGTCCACGCCGGCCCTCCGTCGTGCCTGCGTCAGCCGTACGTCTCCACTCTGTTCTTGCCGCCGCGCTTGGCCTTGTACAGGGCTGCGTCGGCGTTGCTCACCAGCTCTTCCGCGGACGCCGTCCGCTGCGGGAACACGGCCACGCCCACGCTCACGGTGACGGCGGGCGCTTCGCCGTCCGCCCCGGGGCACCGGCTCTCGGCGATGCGCCTGCGGATCCTCTCGCCGACCTCCTCGGCGCCGCCGTTGTAGCCGGGCGGCGGCACCTCGTCCCCGACGGAGCCGGCCTCCTCCGCCCGCTCCGTCGCGAGCGGGCGCCCGGCATACGGAGCCGGTGCCGTCCCGCCGGCGAACTCCGGCAACATCGGCGTGTTCGGCAGGATCACGGCGAACTCCTCACCGCCGTACCGCGCCGCCACGTCGAGCCTGGCGCGCAACTCGCCCCGCAGGATGGCGGCCACCTCGCGCAGCACCGCGTCGCCCGCGAGGTGGCCGCTGCGGTCGTTGTAGACCTTGAAGTCGTCGAGGTCGAGCATGAGGAGCGACACGGGCGTGCCGTACCGCTGTGCCCGCGCCACCTCCTGCTCGAGGCGCTCCCAGAAGTAGCGGTGGTTGTACAGGCCCGTGAGCCCGTCGGTGATGGCCTGGTCCTGGATGCGCTGGTACAGGCGCGCGTGCTCGATGGCGACCGCCGCCTGCTCGCCCAGAGCCTCGGCCAGGGCGATGTCCTCATCGCTCCAGCGGCGCTCGTACGCCGTCTCGACCAGCGCCAGCACCCCGATCGGACGGTCGCCGACCGCGAGAGGGATGTTGAGGTACGAGAGGTCGCCGTAGCCGGCCATCGACTCGCGCGTCGTAGCGTGCAGCTCCGGGTCCGAGAAGAGCTCCTGGACGGCAGCACGCGATTCCAGGCACGTCCGCTCACCACCGCCTTCGTCGAGCGAGAAGGCCTTGTGCAGGCTCTCGGGCTCCGGCCGGCTCTGGTCGCGCTGCCAGAACGCCACGGGGGTCACGGTGTTCGCGGCCGCGTCGTACTGCTGGATCTGGCACTGTTCGGCGCCGAGCGCCTCGGCCGCGGAACGTGCCACGATGGCCAGCACTTCGTCGAGGTCGACCACCGTCCCGATGGCACGCGACGCCTCGAGCAGCTTGCTCAGGCGCTTGTTCTGCCGCTCGGTCCGCTCGACCAGCTGCGCGTTGTGGATTGCGCTCGCGGCCTGCTCGCCGAGTCCCGCCGCCAGCTCCCGCTCGCTGTCGGTGAACCTGCGCTCCTCCTCCAGCTCGAGGAACGACAGCAGCCCGATCGGCCGGCCCTCGCACGTGATCGGGACGCTGAGGCAGCTGGCCTCTCCGTTGTCCACCATCCAGCGGCGGTTGTGCTCGTCGAGCGCCGGGTCCGAGACGTGCTCCTCGACGATCCGGCCGCCCAGGAGGATCGCGCGGTCGGCGGGGTAGTCGTCGAGGGAGTAGCGCAGCCCGATGTAGCGCGCGTCCTGCGAGCTGGGCACCCGTGGCTGATACGCCCGGATGGTGATCGACTCGGTCGCCGGGTCGTAGGTGTCGATCGCGCACTCGTCGGTGTCGAGCGCCTCGCGCGCGGTGCGGGCGATGACGTCGAGCAGCTCGTCGAGCCCGGAGGCGGACGTCATCGCCCTGCCGGCCGACAGGAGGGCCTGGAGCCGGCGGTTCTGCTCGGCCTCCCGGCGCAGGAGCCGCGCGTTCTGGACCGCCGCCGCCGCCGGCACCGCAAGCAGCTCCGCCAGACGCACGTCTTCGGGGCTGAAGCGGCGCGGCGCGCGCGTCTCGATGAGCATCACGGCGCCGACCACCGTGTCCTGGAAGACGAGCGGCAGGCTGAGGACGCTCTGCTCACCCCAGCGCTCCATCGCCAGACGGGCGCCCTCACCGAGCGTGGGGTCGGCACGCTGGTACTCGACCGAAGCACGGCCCTCGAACAGGTCCCGGAACCCCGGCAGGCTTGCGACCGCGAAGACGCTGCCGACCCAGGCCGCGTCGGCGTCGCTCATCTCGCGTGCCCACACGGCCACGGCCGCGAACTCGTCCGACTCGGGCCGGTACTCGTAGAGATTGCACTCCCACACGTCGAGAGCTTCGGCCGTGCGCTGCGCGACGACCGTGAGCATCTCTCGCCGGTCGGGGCTGCCGGCGATCGTGAGGCTCACGTCGGAGGCGATCGCGAGGGGGTCGCGCTCGCGCTCCATGTCGCTCATCGACACACCGCACCGCCAAGCCGAGGTCGCCGGGCACACCTTGCGGAAACCAGCTTAGCAGAGCCCCGGGACCGCGCGAAGAACGGCTAAAGGTCGGGTGCGGTGGTGCCGATATTCGCTAACGGTACCCCCTTCAGAGGGCCGGGACCGGCAGGAGCGGCCGGCCCGGCCCTTGCTCTTTCGTGTGGCCGTGCGTTCCGGCGGTGTGCTACCGTGGGCGCCGTCAAGAGGAGGCTCTCGTGATCTACTGTGTGGTCCCGCGCGAACTCGGAGAAGAAGCCTTCGCGCGGCTCGTCGAGCACTACAAGAGCAACGACAACGTGACCGTCATCTTCGACCGCCGCCACGGCGACCGCCGCAAGGGCGGCGGCGACAAGGGCGGCGAGACCCGAACGGTCAGGGACCGCCGCCAGCGCGGCGGCCGCGGCGTCGCCGACATCCGCTGAGAGGGACGCCCAGGTGACGCTCCCCGACGAGCCGCGCCCGCGCGGCACAGAGACGAGTCTCGTCCTCACCCACCTCATGCAGCCGATGGACGCCAACTACCTCGGCAACATCCACGGCGGCGTCATCATGAAGCTCATCGACGAGGCCGCCGGCGCCACCGCCTTCCGCTTCTGCCGCACCAACATCGTCACCGCAGCCATCGACCGCATCGATTTCCACCACCCCGTGCAGGTCGGCAACCTGGTGCGGCTCATGGCGAACGTCAACTACACCGGGACCACCTCGCTCGAGGTGGGCGTGCGCGTGGAGGCCGAGGACCTCACCACCGGCATGGTGGTGCACACCAACTCGGCCTACCTCGTGTTCGTGGCGCTCAGCGGCAGCGGGCGGCCGATCCCGGTCCCGCGCCTCGAGCCGCAGTCGGAGCAGCAGCAGAAGTGGTTCAGCGACGCGCAGGAAAGGCGGCGCGCCCGCCTGGCCCTGCGCCAGCCCGCCGACGATTGACCGACGTAGCGGGGTCAACGACGGGTGTGCCGTGAGGGGCACCCGTCACTGACCGACGTAGCGGGGTCAACGACGGGTGTGCCGTGAGGGGCACCCACCGGACCTTCAGGCGCGCGGGGCCTCCGGGAACGTCTCTTCGAGGCGCAGCAGCTCGCGGAGCGCCGCGTCGGCGACGTCGAGCTGGTCCTGCGTCGGCTCGCTCGTCGTGAAGACCCGCTGCAACTCGATGCCCGGCAGACGCAGGGTCTTCGCCAGCGGGTGGTCCTGGTGGCGCGCCATCCACGAGAAGAGCTCCATGGCGGCGCCGAGGCTCACGATCCCGGCGACGAGGGTCGCCAGCGGTTCGCGCTCGCGCCCCACCGCGCGCAGCGCGAGGTTGGTACCAAGCGAGGTGAGGACGATCGGCGCGATGAGGTTGGAGCCGCAGCGCGCGTGTTCCTTCTCGGCTTCGGCCGCGGCGCTGCCGCTCTCGTAGGCGGCGATGCTCTTGTGCTCGGCGCCGTGGTAGCGCGCCAGGCGCGAGTCGCGCAACAACAGCAGCAGCGGGGCCAGCGACACGCCGGCGACCGCGAGCTCCTTGAGGACCGGCGACCCGCGTCGTGTGCTGCGCAGGGCGAGGGTCGCGACCGCCGACGCCGCGGTGGCCGCCAGCATGCGCGGGTCCTCCTGCGGAAGCACCGGCGCACCGGTGGCGCGGCGCACCGCCGGAAGCACGGCGAGCGACTCGGCCAGCCGTGCCACCCCGCGGACGAGCGGCACCTGCCGCACCGCCTCGGCCCCGGGAAGGTGCGTCTTGGCGCCCGAGCTCACCTTGACCGAACCGTCGGCCTCACGTATGGCCGCCGCCCAGTACTTCTCGCTCTGAAGGAGCACGCCGTCCCGCAGGGCCATACCGCCGATCTGCACGTCGCTCATCTCCTCACGCGCCAAGGGTCGCGGACGCGCCCGTGGCCGCTCCACTTTCTCTCCGTCTACCCCGCATAGCGGGCGGGGACACACCGGGGGGCGGCGCGAGTGCCGCAGGCGCCCGCGCGGACCGGGGCACCAAGTATGGACCACCCGTGCGGCCACGCGAAACCGCGGGGGCGGGCGGTAGAATCGGCTCCCGCGAAGGGAGACCTGGTGAGACACCTCGACAGGGACCTGCGTCTGACCGCGGCCGCCAACCTGCTGTTCGCGCTCGGCGTGGGCATGTACCTGCAACTGCTGTACGTCTACGCGCTCGACCTCGGCGCACCGCGCTTCGCCGTGGGGCTCCTGAACGCCCTCATGCTGGTGTGCTGGACGGCCGGCCTCGTCCCGGGAGCCTGGGCGGCGCGGCGCTTCCGCCTGAAGCCGGTGATCGTCGGCGTGTGGTGGCTCACGGTGCCCGCCGGCCTCAGCTTCTTCCTCGCCCCCAGCTGGCGCTGGCTCATCCCCGGGCTCGTGTTCAGCGGCCTGTACATGATCAACAACCCGGCGTGGAAGTCGTACATCGTCCTCAAGTCGGAACCGTCGCGGGTGGCCCGCAACATCACGGTGATCTTCGCGATGTACCCGCTCGGCCTCATCGTCGCGCCCCTGGCGGGCGGCCTCCTGGCTCAGGCCTACGGCATGCGGCTGGTCTTCCTGCTCAGTACGCTGCTGTTCGTGGCGTCGTCCACGACGGTCTCGTTCATCAGGGACACGCCGTACCACACCGCCGACGGGCCTCTCAGCTTCGCGGCCCTGCGCCGCAACCGACGTCTGCACGACTACCTCGTCTTCTTCCTCCTCGGCTACCTGGCGGTCTACGTGGGCGGTGCGTTCCTGACGCCGTATCTCTCCCAGGTCCACCACCAGGGGTACGCGGCGCTGGGCGTGTACGCCTCGCTGGCCGCACTCGGGGCCGCCGTGCTGACGACGGCCATGGGGCACGCCACCGACCGGTACGGGCCGCGTGCCGGCATGGCCGGCGTGCTGCTCTTCCTCCTCGCCGGCACCGCCCTGCTGCTGGCAGGCTGGAACCCCGTGGCCTGGGGCGTCGCCATGGCGTGTTGCGGGGCCTACGAGTCGCTCCGTCTCGTCGCCGCCGGCATGGTGAACGACTCTTTCGGCGACATGCCGACGGCGTGGGGCTTCGCGATCTTCGACACCGTGATGGGGCTGCCCATGGCCTGCGGCGCGGTCGTCGGAGGCCTGCTGTTCCGCGCCGGGTATGCCCTGCCGTTCGTGCTCGTCATCCTCATCGCGGCGGCGCTGCTCGCACTGCTCGGGGTCCAGCACCGCCACGGCGCGCGGCCGGCCGGTGGACGAAGCAACGGCGGCGGGCCAGACTGAGAGCTGCCCGGACGCACGTCACCAAGGAGGCCGCATGGGGCTCTACGACACGGTCAAGGCCAAGGCCGGCGAGCTGGCCGCCGACGCCGAGCGCGCCGGCAGGGTCGCCGCCGCGCAGGCGCGCGTCGTGACGCTGCAGAGCGACGTGCGCAAGGCGGAGCGCGAGCTCGGCCAGACCGCGTATTCGCTCGTCGAGCTCGGCGAGCTCCGCCACCCCGACCTGGATGCGGCCGCCGCCGCGCTGCGCGCGGCGCGCGAGGCGCTGGTGGACAAGGAGGATGAGATCGCGACGCTGCGCGGAGAGGCGGCGTCACCTCAGCCGGCCGCCGGCACGACCACGGCGAGCGACGAGCCCTCCGACGGGCCGGCGGACGGACCCGCCCCGTCGCCGCCCGGCGCCGACGAAGCACCGCACACCGACGGCTGAGCACCCGGACGACGGCGCCTCGCGCCGCCGCGAACGTCCACCAGGCGGGCGACGTCGTGCGTCCCGGCGGTCTGGTAGCCTAGCGGGGACCAAGGAGACCCCATGCTGAACGACCTCCGCGGCCTCGCCGCCGCCATGCCCAGGGTGCCCATCGCCGAGCTCGAGAGCGGGCAGGCAGTCGACACCTGCTTCACCTGTTCCGAGATCACCGCCGCCACCGACCGCAACGGCAAGACGTACCTGCGTCTCAAGCTGCGCGATGCCAGCGGCGAGGTGGCCGGCATCCATTTCGACCCCTCCGAAGAGGCCCTCGCCATCAGCGCCGGCGACGTCGTCGTCGCCGGCGGCACGTACAGCGTCCACCCGCAGTACGGCTCGCAGGTCCAGCTCCGGCGGCTGCGGCTCGCCGCGCCCGACGAGTTCGACGCCGCCGATCTCGTGCCCGTGTCGCCCGTCGGCGTGCCCGAACTCAGCGAGCGCCTCGCGACCCTCGTTGACTCAGTCGCCGACCCGTGGCTGCGCGCCCTGCTCGAACGCGCCCTCGACGGCTCACAGGAGCCGGGCGCCACGTTCGTCGTCGCGCCGGCGGCCGTGCGCAACCACCACGCCTACAGGCACGGCCTCCTCGAACACTCCATCATCGTGGCCGAGACGGCGGCCGGTGTGGCGGGCAACTTCGCGACCGTCGACCGCGATCTGGTGCTCGCCGGCGCGCTGCTGCACGACATCGGCAAGATCGAGGCCTACACCAGCAACGCCATGGCCCCGCTGCTCACCGACGAAGGCCGCCTTCACGGCGAGATCGTCATCGGGCACGACATCGTGCGCGGGCTCATCGCCGAGGTCGACGGCTTCCCGCCCGAGACGGCCAAGCGGCTGCGGCACATCATCGTGTCCCACCACGGCATGCGCGAGAAGGGCAGCCCGGTCATCCCGCAGACACGCGAGGCCATCATCGTGCACTACTGCGACGACATGACGGCGCGCATCGGCG
>CAIXSE010000056.1 GCA_903921965.1 uncultured Thermoleophilia bacterium
AAGGACGGGCGCTTCATCCCGTGCGTGCGCGAGGACGAGGACGACGTGCAGGAGGTCCTCGACAAGATGGTCGCGGCCGACGGCATCCTCGTGGCCACGCCGGTCTACTTCGGCCTTCCGAGCGACCTGTTCTCGAAGTTCATCATGCGCACGCGTCCGCTGCGCCACCAGGACTTCCGGCTGGCCAACCGCCCGGTGGGCGTGCTGGCCGTCGCCGGGCGCCGCTCCGGCGGCGCCGAGACGGCCATCATCGCCACCTGGCTGCCCTTCGTGCGCAACGGCTGCCTCGTCGTCGGCAACGGCGACGGCACCTGCCAGTTCGGCGCCTACGGCTGGGCCGGCCCCACCGGTCACATCCTCAGCGACGAGTGGGGGCTCGAGCAGTCCTGCCAGACCGCCGACCGCGTGTTCACGCTGGCGCGTCTGCTGAAGGCGGGCGTCGAGGCCAGCGGCTTCGTCAATCCCATGAAGTTCTCGTACAGCGCCGGGACCAGGTCCTGACGGACCGTCCCGCCGGCCCCGAGGAGCCACGCCACCATGTCTGACGCCGACACCATCCTGGAGTTCATCCGCGAAGAGGCCGACCTCGAAGAAGACGAGGTGGATGCCGACACGTCGCTGTTCCGCGACCAGCTGCTCGACTCCATGAACCTCACGGCGCTCATCGCCTTCCTCGAGGAGACGTTCGCCATCAGGATCAAGCCCATGGACATCGTCTTCGAGAACCTCGACACGGTGAACCACCAGCTCGCCTTCATCGCGCGCAAGAAGGCGGGCGATGCCTGAACCTCCGCTGCCCGGCATGGAGCCCCACGGCGAGGCCCCCCGGCGCACGCGCTGGTTCTACTACGGCCTGGGCCTGAGCCTGCAGACGTTCCTCTGGTTCCTGCTCTTCCTCGCCATCATCGTGGCCGTCATGGTGGGCGGCCAGCTGACCGAGTTCCGGTACGTCGGGTTCTGACGTCCCGGCCACCGCACGTCACATGCCAGCCGACCTCATGACCGATGCCGTGGCGCGCCTTCGGCGCTGGGCACACGAGCGTCCCGACGCCGCGCTGCTGCTCACGCGCGGCGTGGAGTACTCGTACGCCGACGTCCTCGCGCGGGCGTCGTCCGTGGCGGCCGCGCTGCGCGCCGCGGGCGCGGGCCGCGGCCGCCGCGTCGCCCTGCTGCTCGAGGAGTACGACGAGTTCTTCGTGAGCATGCTCGGCGTGTGGCTGGCCGGCTCGGTGGTCGTGCCGCTGAACACCAGCCTGCCCGCCGCCGATCTGGAGTGGCTCGTCGGCAAGTCGCGGCCGGACGTGCTCGTGCTCGCCGCCGACGCGGCGGAGCCGGCGGTGCAGCACGGGCCGGCGCTCCTGCGCGCGCGCCGCGACGGTGACGGCCGCGTCGACGGGCTGGTGGCGGCCGGCGGAGCGCCGCCGCCCGGGGCGCCCGGCGTGGACCCCGCGTCCGGCGGGGCGCAGCCTGCGGGCGCGCTCGACCCGGTGCACGAGGACGACCTGGCCATGATCATGTTCACGTCCGGCACCACGGGCCTGCCCAAGGGCGTCTGCCAGACGCTGCGTGCCGTCTCGTCGAACGCCGGCCTCGTCTCGGGGTCGCTCGGCCTCACCGGCGACGACCGCATCTTCATCAACACGCCGCCGTACTTCACGAGCGGCATCTGCCACTTCCTCACGCTGCTGGCGCGGGGGGGAGGAGTGGCCGGCCGGCTCGGGTTCTTCTTCGGCGCCGGCCTGCTCGACGAGATGAAGCAGCTCGGCTGCACCGGCTTCGGCGGCGCCCCGGCGCACCTCGTGCGCGTGGTCGAGCCGCTCGAGGAGCCGCGGCCGCACCCGTTCCGCTTCTGGGTCAGCAGCGGCGACCACCTGCCGCTCCCCGTGATCCGCAAGTTGCGCGCCGTGCTGCCCGGCGTCGGCCTGTTCAACATGTACGGGCTCACGGAGGTGAGCGGCCGGCTCTGCATCCTGCCGCCGGCCGAGCTCGACGTGCTCGAAGGCTCCGTCGGGCGGCCGATCGGCGACATGAAGGTCGTGGCCCGGCGCGGCGACGGCGCCGAGGCCGGGCCGGGCGAGACCGGCGAGCTCTTCGTCACCGGGTCGCTGCTCATGCAGTGCTACCTGGACGAGCCGGAGATCACCGCGAAGACCCTCACCGGGCACGGGCTCAAGACCGGCGACTTCGGGCGTGTCGACGAGAGCGGAGCCGTGTGGATCGCCGGGCGCAAGGACGACATCATCAAGCGCGGCGGCGAGAAGGTCAGCATCATCCACGTGCAGCAGGCCCTGCAGGGCCTCGGCCGCTTCGCCGACGTCGCCGTGCTCGCCGCCCCGGACGACATCCTCGGTCACGTGCCGGTCGCGTTCGTCGTGCCGCACGACCGCGAAGGCTTCAAGGCATCGAAGCTGCTCCGCGAGCTGCGTTCCGTGCTCCCTTCGACCTCCTTGCCGAGCCGCCTGATCGCGGTGGAGGAGATCCCGCGCACCGGCTCGGGCAAGGCCATCCGCAAGCAGCTCGAGCGACTCCTGGCGGAGGACGCCCGGTGAGAGACCCCGGCCGGCGCCCGCGGCCGGCCCGGTGCTCGCCGGCGCCCGCGGAGGCAGCCTCGTGAGGGGCTTCAAGGCGGGCTTCACCAACCGCAATCCCCTCGTCCTCATCGCCGCCGGCCTGCTCCTCGTACCGGCGCTGCTCGCGTTCGAGCACTACTTCGTGAGCGGCGCCTGGAGCGACGTGCCCCTCAAGTACTGGCTGCGCAAGCCCACCGACTCCTTCACGTACGTGTCCTGGACGGTGGGACACACCAAGCTGCGGCGGCCGCCGGGCGCCGGCGTGTACCTCACCGGCGGCTCCTCGGCGCGCGAGGCGCTGGTGAGCGGGCCCGCGCTGGCCGCCGACGTCGAGGCCCTGGGCGGCCCGAGCGTCACCGCCGTGGACCTCGGGTTCATCAACCAGAACTTCGCGGAGACGCTGGCGATCGCCGACAACGTCCCGGCCGACGGCTCGTGGGTCCTCATCGGCGTGAACCTGGGGCGCTTCACCGCGTACCCGCAGGTGAACGAGCGCCAGGTCGTGGGCCGCGACCTCCTGCTCAAGAGCGTCTTCCTGAGGCGCTACGTCGCCGGCACCTACGGGCGCTACAGGTACTCCTACACGATCCTCCCGGGCATCTTCTCGTACCTCACCGACAGGCTGAAGGGGAACACCGGCAGGCCGGCGGCCGGGGTCGCGTACCGTCAGCACCAGTACACGGTGGCCGGCAACCGCAGCGCGAAGCAGAAAGAGCGCATGGTGCGCGTGTGGCTCGCGAAGCGGTACCCCATCTTCGAGCGCAACCTCGACTACAACCTCGGCATGCTGGAACAGGTCCTGCTGCGCTGCCGCCAGCGCGGGGTGCACGCCGTGCTCGTTGAGCTGCCCCTCAACCGCGACGTCGTCGGGACGCGCTTCGAGAAGGCCATCGTGCAGTACAAGGTGCCGGTGATGGCGCTCGCCGCCGAGTACGACGTGCCGTACGTCGACGTCAACGAGGCCGCGGCCGTGCCCGACGGCGACTTCCACGACCTCTCGCACCTCGTCGAGCCGGGCCGCGTGCTCTGGCAGCGGCAGCTCGCGAAGGCGCTCGTGCCGATCCTCGAGCGTGAGGGCGCGGACGGCGCAGGCGCGGGCACGTCCGGCGCCGGCGGAGGCTCTGCCGGCCGCGCGGCCGGGTCGAAGGTCGCCGCGCGATGAAGATCTACTTCACCTGGTACCTCATCCCGGTCGTCGCCGCGGCGCTGCCGGTCTTCTGGCTCGTCCTGCGCCGCCACGAACGCGCCCGGCTCATCTTCATGACCGCGGTCTCGGTGGGCGCGCTGGCGGTGCTCAACCCCATCTTCGCGGCCATCGCGGTGGCCCTCGTCCTCCTGGCGCACCAGATCGTCGAGCTCAAGCGGCGCGGCCGCTGGAGCGGGGGCCGCGTCGTCCTCGTCGTCGTCCTCGGCGCCGTCGTAACGCTGGCCGTCGGCAAGTACGGCCAGCGCGGCGCCGAGGCCATCTGGGGCGGGGACGACTGGATCACCGCCCGCCTCATCATGCCGCTGGGCATCAGCTACTTCGTCTTCCGCCTGCTCCAGTACACCTTCGACTGCATGCGCGGCGTGATCACCGAGAACAGCTTCCTGCGCCTCGTCGCCTTCGTCATGTGGATCCCCACCTTCCCGGCCGGCCCGCTCGAGACATACCAGGGCTTCTACGAGAAGCGCAGCTACCGCTTCGACCGCCAGCTCTTCTACTTCGGCCTGCGGCGCATCGCCCTGGGCTACTTCAAGAAGGTCTTCGTCGTCGACTTCGTGTTCACGATCTTCTTCAAGGGCATCTTCGACGCCGTCAGGGTGGCGCACCCCGACTGGGCCGGCATGAACGACCTGGTGCCGACCGTGTACGTGATCCTCGTGTTCGTGCGCGCCTACTTCGACCTCTCCGCCTACACCGACCTGGCGATCGGTTTCTCGGCGCTCTTCGGCTTCCGCATCATGGAGAACTTCCACCTGCCCTTCCTCCAGAAGAACCTCAGCGACTTCTGGCGGAGCTGGCACATCTCGCTCTCCACGTGGTGCCGCAACAACGTCTACTTCCCGGTGTTCGGCCTCACGCGCAAGGTGTGGCTGGGCCTGTACGCCAGCATGCTCACGATGGGCCTGTGGCACTTCGTCGACCTGCAGTGGTTCACGTGGGGCATCTACCACGG
>CAIXSE010000057.1 GCA_903921965.1 uncultured Thermoleophilia bacterium
CTCGCCGCCTGCGGGGTCCCGCCGGCGGACGACAACGACGAACAGTGAGGGGTTCTCTTGGCTTCCGACTACGACATCAAAGACATCGGCCTCGCCCCGCAGGGCGTGCTGCGCATCGAGTGGGCCGACATGCACATGCCGGTGCTCCGCGCCATCCGCGAGCGCTTCGAGCAGGAGAAGCCCCTGCAGGGCGTGCGCATCGGCGCCTGCCTGCACGTCACCACCGAGACGGCCAACCTCATGCGCACCCTGGTCGCCGGCGGCGCCGACGTGGTGCTCTGCGCCAGCAACCCGCTGAGCACGCAGGACGACGTGGCCGCGGCCCTCGTCAACGACTACGGCGTGCGCGTGTACGCCATCAACGACGAGGACGAGCAGACGTACTACGCGCACATCAACGCCTGCGTCGACCACAAGCCGAACATCACCATGGACGACGGCGCCGACGTCATCGGCGTGCTCCACGGCGAGCGTCCCGACATGGCCGCCGACATCATCGGGGGCACCGAAGAGACGACCACCGGCGTCATCCGCCTCAAGGCGCTCGAGGCCGAGGGCCGTCTCATGTTCCCCGTGGTGGCCGTCAACGAGGCCAACACGAAGCACATGTTCGACAACCGCTACGGCACCGGCCAGAGCACGCTCGACGGCGTCATCCGCGCCACCAACATCCTCATCGCCGGCGCCACCGTGTGCGTCGCCGGCTACGGCTGGTGCGGCCGCGGCCTCGCGATGCGCATGAAGGGCCACGGCGCCGACGTCATCGTGCTCGAGGTCGACCCGCTGCGCGCCCTCGAGGCCGTCATGGACGGCTTCCGCGTCATGCCGGTCGCCGAGGCCGCCAGGGTCGCCAAGCTGTTCGTCACCGCCACCGGCGACATCCACGTGCTGCGCGGCGAGCACTTCGAGGCCATGCAGGACGGCACGATCATCGCCAACACCGGCCACTTCAACGTCGAGATCGACATCCCGGCGCTCGAGAAGCTCGCCGTCAAGCGGCGCACCGTGCGCGAGTTCGTCGAGGAATACACCATGGCCGACGGCCGCCGCATCTACCTGCTGGCCGACGGCCGTCTCGTCAACCTGGCGGCGGCCGAGGGTCACCCGGCGGCGGTCATGGACATGAGCTTCGCCAACCAGTCGCTCAGCGCCGAGTTCATGGTGAAGAACCACGCGAGCCTCGAGAGCAAGGTCTACGTGGTGCCCAAGGACATCGACGACGAGATCGCCCGCCTCAAGCTCGAGTCCATGAAGGTCGAGTGCGACACGCTCACCGAGGAGCAGGCGAAGTACCTCGCCTCCTGGGACCAGGGCACCTGAGGCACGTCCGATGACGGCAGACGGCAGCAACAGACCCGAGGGAGCTTCGCCGGGCGGCCTCGCCGCGCCGTCCGGCGCCGACGCCGGTCCCGGCGGCTCGCGCCTGCGCGTGCGCACCGTCGAGATCCTGCCGGGCGAGGTCGTGCTCATCGACCAGCTCGCCCTGCCGCAGGAAG
This sequence comes from uncultured Thermoleophilia bacterium, assembly GCA_903921965.1. Next base: position 1,497 of record CAIXSE010000057.1, read on the forward strand.
AGCGGTACGTGTGCTGCCGCACCTGGCGCGAGGTCGCGGACCGCATCACCGACATGACGGTCCGCGGGGCGCCGGCCATCGGCGTCACGGCGGCCGGCGGGCTGGCGCTCGCGGCCGCCGAGGCGGCTGACGCGTCGCCCGCGGACCCGGCCGCCTTCGAGGCCGCGCTCGAGCAGGCCGCGAGCGGCCTGCTGGCCACGCGGCCCACCGCCGTCAACCTGCGCTGGGCGGTCGACGAGATGCGCGCCGTCTGGCGCGCCGGGCCGGCCGCCGGCGGGCTGCAGGCAGACCCGGCGGCCGTCGCCGACGCGCTGCTGCGGCGCGCCCAGGCCATCCACGACGACGACGTCGACCGCTGCCTGCGCATCGGCGAGCACGGCGCGGCCCTGTTCAAGGCAGGCGACCGCATCCTCACGCACTGCAACGCCGGCGCCCTCGCGACGGCCGGCTACGGCACCGCCCTCGGCGTCATCCGCTCGGCCGCGGCCCGCTACCCCGGCATCTCCGTGTGGGTCGACGAGACGCGGCCGTGGCTCCAGGGCGCGCGCCTCACCGCCTGGGAGCTGCAGGTCGAGGGCATCCCGTACCGGCTCATCAGCGACAACATGGCCGGGTACTTCATGCGCCGCGGCGAGGTCGACGGCGTCGTCGTCGGCGCCGACCGCATCGCCGCCAACGGCGACACGGCCAACAAGATCGGCACCTACAGCGTGTCGGTGCTGGCCAAGGAACACGGCGTGCCGTTCTACGTCGCCGCGCCACTCAGCACCGTCGACATGACGATCGCCGACGGCGGCGCGATCCCCATCGAGGAGCGCGACCCGGCCGAGGTCACCTCGTTCCGCGGGCAGCCGGTCGCGCCCGACGGCGCGGTCGCGCGACACCCGGCCTTCGACGTCACGCCCGCGGCCAACATCGCCGGCATCGTCACCGAGGCCGGCGTGCTGCGGGCTCCGTACGGCGAGGCGCTCGCCGCGGTCTGCAGCGGCGGGGGGTGCCGCCCGTGAGCCCGGTGGCGGCCGGCGGCCCCGTCAAGGCCATGATCATGGCCGCCGGCCTCGGCACGCGCCTGTACCCGCTCACGCGCACGACGCCCAAGCCCATGGTGCCGGTGGCGGGCCGCCCGGTCATGCAGCACATGCTCGACCTGCTCGTGCGCCACGGGGTCGCCGAGGTCGCCGCCAACCTCCACTACTACCCCGAGCAGATCACCGACTGTTTCGGCGACGGATCCGCGTCCGGGGTCAAGCTTCACTTCAACTACGAAGAGGAGCTCCTGGGCACGGCCGGGGGAGTGGGGGCGTTCCGCGAGCTGTTCTCCGAAGGGACGTTCCTCGTGATGAGCGGCGACGGCCTCACCGGCGCCGACCTCACGGCCTTCGTGGCCGCCCACCGGCGCAGCGGCGGCATCGCCAGCCTCGCCGTCAAGCGCGTCGCCGACACCAGCCAGTACGGGGTCGTTGTGGCCGACGGCGACGGGCGCATCACGGGCTTCCAGGAGAAGCCCGCCCCCGAGGACGCCCTCTCCGACGTCGCCAACACCGGCATCTACGCGTTCGAGCCGGCCATCTTCGAGTACATCCCGGCCGGCGAGTTCGTCGACTGGGCGAAGGACGTGTTCCCGGCACTGCTCACCGACGGCGCGCCGTTCCATCGCTGGGTGCTGGATGCGTACTGGAACGACGTCGGCGACCTCGTGCAGTACCGCAACGGCAACGTCGACGCGCTCACGGGCCGGGTCGACGTGCAGCTGCCCGGCCGGAGGCTCCCCGGGGACGTCTGGGTGGGGGACGGCGCGCGCATCGACGTCGCGGCCGAGGTGACGGGCCCCGCCGTCATCGGCGCGGGCTGTGTCGTCGAGGCCGGCGCCAGGCTGGCGGGGCCGCTGGTGCTCGGCGCCGGCTGCGTCGTCGAGCCCGGCGCCGTGCTGGACGGGGTCATCGGCTGGGACGGCGTGGTGGCCGGCTGCGACGCGCAGGTTTCCGGGAGCATCCTCGGCAGCGCGGTGCGGGTCGAGCACGACGCCGTGGTGCACGACGACGTCGTCCTGGGCGCGGGCTGCAGCGTCGCCGCGCACGTCACGGTGCCCGCGGGTTCGCGCCTGGAGCCGCGGACGTCGTACGGCCCGGACGGGCCGGAGCCCGCGGCCTCGTGAGCGCGGGGCCGTCGATGACTGCGGGCAGCATCGTCGACGGCCTGGTTGACCTGATCCTGCCGCGGCGGTGCGTCGTCTGCGGCGCCTCCGGCGCCTGGCTCTGCGCCGGGTGCGCAGAGTCCCTGCATCCGCTTCCGGCGCGGCGCTGCTCGCGCTGCGGCGCGCCGGGTCCGTGGTCGGCGCCGGCGTCCGGCGCGGGCCGTCCCGTCGCGGCGGACGCCGCCGGAGGCGGTCCCGCCGCGGCCGCCGAGGCGCCGCGCCGGCTCGCGCTCCGCGCCGGCGGCAGGCGCTGCCCCGAGTGCGGCGGCCGAGACCTCTCCTTCGTCGCGGCGTCGGCCGCCTTCACCTACGACGGGCCGGCCAGGGCGCTCGTCACCGCCTGCAAGTTCCGTGCCCTGCGGTCGCTCACGGCCGACATGGTGGACCGCGCCGCCCCCGCCTTCGCCGCGGCGGCGCAGGACGCTTTCGTGACCTGGGTGCCCGGGCACCGCGACCACCAGCTCGAGCGCGGGTTCAACCAGTCCGAGCGGCTCGCCCGCGGGTTTGCGCGCGCGGCCGGGCTCCCCTATGCTCCCTTGCTCCGCCGCACGCGCCACGGGGCCCGCCAAAGTGGCCTCTCCCGCGACGCGCGTGCGGCCAATGTGAAAGGCGCGTTCGCGTTGCTGGAGGGTACAAAGGGGGTACAGAGAAAGCTCAAGCGAGTGGTGGTCGTTGACGACGTATACAC
>CAIXSE010000058.1 GCA_903921965.1 uncultured Thermoleophilia bacterium
CGCGCGATGGCGTCGGCCGCGACCTCGGCCAGGTCGAGCTGCTCGTGCTCGACGTCGAGGTCTTCGCTCTCGAGCTCGTTGAGGTTGCGGAGCGCGCCGAGCAGGCGCCCCAGGCGCTCGACCTCGGCGCCGATCACCCGCAGATTCTCGGGCGACGCCGGCAGCACGCCGTCCTCGAGCGCCTCGATGCGCGTCTGGATGGTGGCCAGCGGGGTGCGCAGCTCGTGCGACAGGTCGGCCGTCATGTCGCGCCGCCACTGCTCATCCCTGGCGAGGCGGTCGGCCATGGCGTTGAACGCCGCCGCAAGGGCGCTCACCTCGTCGTTGCCGCGCGGTGCCACACGCACGCCGAAGTCGCCGGTGGCGACGTCGGCGGCGGCGTCGGTGAGCTCCTCGAGCGGCGCCGTGATGCGCCGGCTCACGAACAGGCTGATGAGGAACGCGGCGATGGCCGCGGCCACGCCGGCGATGACGAGGTTCCTCGTAAGGGCGCTCTGGTAGGCCGACTCCGCCGCCTGCCGCATCCCGACGCTGGAGTAGATCTCGGTCGTGGCGACCTTCTGGCCGTTGACCACCACGGGGTACGTCTGGAGCTTGAACTGACCGGCGCCGTAGCCCGGCGACGGCGAGCCCGAGGACGTCAGGCCGCCCGCTCCCGCGCCGTTCCCGCCGCCCATCATGCCGGCGCCGTTGCCCATCATGCCGCGGCCGTAGTGCCTGCCCTGCACGGTGAACTGCAGCTGCCCGTCGAGCGAGTACACGGCGACGTCGACGTTGTTGTCCGTCGCGACGCTGCTGAGCGTGTAGACGGCGTTGGCGTCCCAGCCGTCCGGGGCGGTGTACGTCTGTGCGAGCGCACGGACCACCGCCGCGTTGCGCGCGGCCTGGACCTGCTCGAGGTACGCGTCGAACCGCTGGCCGCCGACGACGAAGACGATGACGGCGACGATGACGATCGCCACGACGGCGACGAGGGCGTGCGTGAGCGCGAGGCGGAGCCGCAGCCCGCGTCTCACTTCTGGTCCTCCGCAAAGCAGTAGCCGCGGCCGTAGACGGTCTGGACCAGCTCGGGCCGGCGCGCGTCTTCGCCGAGCTTGTGACGCAGGTTCTTGACGTGCGCGTCGATGGTGCGCTCGTAGCCCTCGTACTCGTAGCCCTGCACCTTCTCGACCAGCTCGAAGCGCGTGTACACGCGGCCGGGAAAGCGCGCCAGCGTCTGCAGCAGGCGGAACTCGGACTCGGTGAGCTCCACGGGGGCGCCGTCGAGGGTGACGCGCCGGCGGGCCGTGTCGACCACCAGGCGCCCGCCGGCCCGCTCGAGCACGTCGGCCTGGGGCGTCTCGTCGCTGCGCGCCCGGCGAAGCAGCGCGCGCACCCGCGCCGTGAGCTCGCGCGGGCTGAACGGCTTGGTGAGGTAGTCGTCGGCGCCCAGCTCGAGGCCCTTCACGAGGTCCTCCTCGCCGTCGCGCGCCGTGAGCATGATGATGGGCACGTCGGAGCCCGCGCGGATGCGGCGGCAGACGTCTTCGCCGGACATGCCGGGGAGGTTGAGGTCGAGCACGACGAGGTCGGGGTGGCGCCTGTCGAAGTCTTCCAGGCCGTCCTCGCCCGTCGCCGCCCACGACACCATGTGGCCCTCGCGCTCGAGGTAGCTCTGGACCACCTCGGCGATGGGCGCCTCGTCTTCGACGATGAGGATGCGGACGGGTGAGGCCATGCCGACCATTCTACCCCGGTCTGATAGGATGCACGGCACGCCCAAGGAGGTCACCCTGCCCAACCTCAAGGTGTACAGAGCCGCCTGGGTGGTCGCTCTCATCCTCATCGTGGTCTGCCTCTTCACGCTGGGCAGCGCCGACATCCCCAAGCTCAGCTCCGAGCCGGTGTCGTTCGACGGGGAACTGGCGGCGGCGGACCTCCGGACCATCGTCACCGATTACCCCCAGCGTGTGGCCGGCACCGACCCCGACAACCGCCTCGCCCTCTGGGTCATGCAGCAGTTCAAGGCGATGGGGCTGGAGACGCACCTCGACAGCTTCCCGGCCACGATCAACGGCAAGGACGTGGCCCTGCAGAACGTGTGGGCGGTCTCGAGGGGCCAGGGCCCGGGGACGGTCGTCGTGATCGCCAACCGCGACATCACGAACGCGGCCACACAGGGCGCGAACGACAACGCCTCCGGGGTCGCCGCCATGCTGGCTCTGGCCAGGGCGTTCACGGTGACTGCGCACGAGCGCACCTTCATCTACCTCTGCACGAGCGGCGATGCCTACGGAGGGCTCGGCGCACGCCGCTTCGTCGAGGACCACGGCGTCGCGAACGTCGACGGAGCCATCGCCCTGCGTCAGGTGGCCACCCGCGACCCCGAGGGCATCGGGCTCGACGGCTGGAGCTCGGCGCCCAAGACGGCGCCGCCCTGGCTGTGGCAGCTGGCGTCGCCCGCGGGCCGCGTGTACGGCAACCTGCAGGCGCTGCAGCCCACGATCGCCGGGCAGGTGGTGCGCCTGGCCGTGCCGACCAGCTCCGGGAGCCAGGGTCCCTTCGTGGCCGCAGGGGCGCCGGCCATCACCATCTCCGCCGCCGGCGAGCACGTCCCGCCCCAGCAGGACACGCTCGCGAACGTGTCGACCGAGACGCTCACCAAGATGGGCACCGTGGCACAGGGGATGCTCATGGCCATCGACCAG
>CAIXSE010000059.1 GCA_903921965.1 uncultured Thermoleophilia bacterium
GGCGGCCGCGGCGGCCGCGGCGGCCGCGCCGCGCCTCACTGCTGGAACTCGAAGCCTTCTTCGTCGAACACCCTCGTGCAGGCGGCCACGACGTCCGCGTCGTACAGCCCGCCGGCGCCCTGACGGATCTCGGCGAGCGCCGGCTCCAGCCCCAGGGCGGGGCGGTACGGCCGGTGCGACGACATGGCCTCGACGGTGTCGGCCACCGCGAGGATGCGGGCCGCGAGCAGGATCTCGTCGCCGGCCAGGCCCCGCGGGTACCCCGAGCCGTCCAGACGCTCGTGGTGCTGCAGGACGACCTCGGCCACCGGGTAGCCGAAGTCGATGGTCGAGAGGATGTCGGCCGCCACTTGCGGGTGCTGCTTGATCAGCGTGTACTCGACGGGGGTGAGGCGGCTGGGTTTGGTGAGGATCTCGGCCGGCACCGCGATCTTGCCGATGTCGTGCGTGCGCGCGGTGAGGGCGAGGTACTCCACGTCGTCGTCGCCCAGCCCCAGGCGCCGGGCCACGGCCGTGCACAGCTCGGCCACGCGGCGTTCGTGACCCGCGGTGTAGGGGTCGCGGGTCTCGACCAGAGCGCCCATCGCGGCGACGGTGCCGGAGACGGCGCCCTTGAGGCGCTGCTCGGCGACCTTGAGGCTGGAGATGTCGCTCACCATCGCCAGGAACCCGTCGTAGTTGTCGTCGCCGTCGTGGATGGGACTCGCCGACACGCGCACCCACAGCGGGGCGCCGTCCCGGCGCGGGAGCCTGCCCTCGAACTCACGGGAGCGGCCCGAGCGGATGGCGTGGAAGTGCTGGAGCACCAGCGGGGTGTCGTCGGTCTCGCGCCAGGCCCCCGGGGAGGCGCCGATGAGCTCCTGCTCGTCGTACCCGAACATGTCGGCGAGCCGCCTGTTGCAGAACGTGATGCGGAAGCCGGCGTCGACGAGCATGATGCCGTCGTTGGCCGTCTCGACGATGCGCCGGTAGCGCTCCTCGCTGGCACGAAGCTGGTGCTCCGCCTCGGCGCGCGCGCGGTGCTCGGCCGCGTACTCGAGCGCGCCCTGCACCGCGGAGGGCAGACGCGCCATGCGGTCCTTGAGCACGTAGTCGACGACGCCGAGGCGCAGCATCTGGACGGCGGTCTCCTCGCCGATCGTCCCGGCGACACAGATCACCGGGATCTCCGGGCGGAGCTCCGTCACCCTCTGCATGGCCGAGGGCGCGTCCCAGCCGGGGACCGTGTAGTCGAGGAAGATGACGTCGGGTGAGCCGTCTGCGAGCGCCGCGGTGAAGTCGGCCGCGTTGTCCACGCGGTCGAGGGTGACGAGGAACCCCGCCTTCTGCAGGGAGCGGCGCTGGAGCTCGGCGTCGGCCGGGTCGTCCTCCAGCGAGAGCACGCGCAGGTGACCGTGCGGCTCCGCGCCGCTCCGCTCCCCGCCCCCCCCGGGCCCGTCTGCGTCGTACACTTCGCGCTCCCCTCCGCCGGCCCTGCGCCACCCCGGTCAGGGCGGCGTCGTGCGTGCTCCAACTCTATCGGCCCGCGACGCCCCGTCCTTGAAACGGCGTCACTGCGGCTGCCAGTCCGCCTTCATCGCGTTCCACACGGCGTCGACGATACGCCCCGCGCCCTCGTTGGTGAAGTGCACCCCGTCGCCGCTTCGCACCGCCGCGTCGAAGCGGCCCTTCTCGTCCTTGAGCAGGTCGAAGGTGTCGACGTACACCACATCCGGGTGCCTGGCCGCGGCGCTTTTGAACTGCTCGTTCAGGCGCTTCACCTGGTTCGTCTGCCCCTTCTCCGGCATGATCGGCAGGCCGACCCAGTACACGCGCTTCACGCCGGCGTGGAGCATCTGCTTCATGAGCGCGTCGGCGCGGCGCCGGTACTCCTCGAGCCACGACTTCTCAGGGTACATCGTGAACTCACCGTCCGCCGTCATCGGCATGCCCGGATCGTTGATCCCGATCATGAAGACCCCGATGTCGGGCCTGGTGGCCTCGAGCTGCGCACGCAGGTGGTCCGGCCAGTCCACCGGGTCCGGGTCGGTGAGCCGCGACGAGACCTGGTAGTCGGTGGCCACCTTCATCAGCCCGTTCTTCTTGCCGAGGATCGCGAACAGCTCGCCGGGCAGCCCCGCGAGCGAGTCGCCGCCGAAGTAGACCCGGTACGGGTCCTTCTTCGTCGGCTCGTCGAGGGGCGGCGGGGCGGGGGTCGCCACCGCGACGGGGGTGGCGGTGGCGACGGTGGACCCCGGGGCAGGCGAGGGCGACCCCGCCGGGGCGGCCGGCGACCCCGCCGGGGCGGCGTCACGGCCGGTGGCGACGGCCGTGGCCGAGGGACCAGACGTGAGCCCGGGGGTGCGTCCGGTGACCAGCAGGACGCCCGCCGCGGCGGCGACCGCGACCAGCACGAGCACGACCGCCGCGAGGCGCCGCCGGCGCTGCCGCGCACGGCGTTTCTCGCGGCGCGCGCTCCGCGCGCCGCTCCCGCTGAAGAACTCGTCGCTCATCGTACGGACTAGTTCACGACACACGCGGCCGGCCCTTCAACCCGGTCCGCACCCGACGCCCGGCCGGCTCGCCCTCCCGCGGATTCCATCGCCCGCACCGATGCTGCATACTTCGCACGAACCACCTTCCGGAGGCATGCAGGGGACATGGCGGCGGACGAGCCACATCTCGAGCCCTGGCGCAGCGGCTTCGTCTGGCTCGAGGTCGCCCTGCTCGCGGCGGCGGTCGCCCTGCTCTGGCTGAGCTCGCTGGCCTCCTACCTCCTCTTCCACACCATCGCGGAGACGGTGTTCATCGCGGTCGCGGTGGCCGTGTTCGTCATGGCCTGGAACCTGCGCGGCATAACGCCCAACGGCTACGCCATGGTCATGGGCACGGGGCTGGTGTTCGCCGCGGCCCTGCAGCTCGTGCACGCCCTGGCCTACAAGGGCATGGGCGTGTTCGACGCCGGCGCGGACCTGCCCACGCAGCTGTGGATCGCGGCCCGGTACGTCACCGCGGCCACGTTCGTGGCCGCCCCGTTCTTCTTCGGCAGGAGCCCGCGGGTCTGGCTGACGACGGCGGTGTACGCAGTCGTCACCGCCGTGCTGCTCGCAAGCATCTTCTGGTGGAAGGTCTTCCCGGCGTGCTACGTCGAGCCGGAGGGTCTGACGGCGTTCAAGAAGGCGAGCGAGTACGTGATCGCCGCGGCGTTCGTGACGGCCGGCGTCCTCGTCCTGCTCCGCGGCCGCGAGCTCACGCGGTCGGCACGCTGGCTGCTGGTGGCGGCCACGCTGTCGTCCGCCGCCGCCGAGATCGCGTTCACGCTGTACGTCGGCGTGTACACGTTCCCCAATCTGCTCGGCCACCTGCTCATGTTCGTGTCGGTGTACCTCGTGTACCGCAGCGTCGTCACATCGGGCATGGCACGCACGTACCGCCAGGTCGTCGGCGAGCTGGCGACGCGTACCGCGGAGCTCGAGGAGCTCTCGCGCGGGCTGGAGACGCGTGTCGACCTCCGCACCCGGGAGCTCGAGCAGGCGCTCGCGGAAGCACAGACGCTCTCGTACTCGATCTCTCACGAGCTGCGCTCCCCACTGCGCGCCATCGACGGGTTCAGCCTCCTGGCGCTCCAAGAAGGCCGCGCCGTGCTCGACCCGGAGACGGTGGAGGGGCTCGAACGCTCGCGCGCGGCCGCGCAGTACATGGGCCTCCTGATCGACGACCTCCTCGCGATGATGAAGATCGGCCTCGCGAAGATCGAGAGGAGCTCCGTGGACTTGAGCGCCCTTGCCGAGGGCATCGTCGCGGACCTCCGCCTGCACGACCCTCAGCGGAACGTCGAGGTGCGGATCGCACCCGGCATGCGCGCACGGGCCGACGCCGCCCTCGTCCGCGTGGTCCTGCTGAACGGGCTCTCCAACGCCTGGAAGTTCACGGCCGGCCGCGACCCCGGGGTCATCACCGTGTGGAGCGACGAGGACGGCGGGACGACCCGCTTCCACGTGGCCGACAACGGGATCGGCTTCGACGACGCGCAGGCCGGCAGGATCTTCGAGCCGTTCGAGCGTCTCGTGCGCAAGGACGAGTTCCCCGGCACCGGCGTAGGACTGGCCATCGTCAGACGCGCCGTGGTCCTGCACGGGGGCGACGTGCGCATCAAGGGCACCGTCGGGCAGGGAGCGACACTGTCGTTCTCCCTCGAGCCGGCGCCGGCGGCAGACGGCGCCGCAGCGACCTGATCGGCCGCCGCGGGCGGGCGAACGGGTAGGCTGACGGCAGACCGCTCGACCCACACACCCGGGAGGCAGACGTGGACGTGTTCACGGCCATCAGAGACCGCTACAGCGTGCGGGGCTACAGGCCCGACCCCGTGAGCGACGACGACCTGGCGAGGGTGCTGGAGGCGGCGCGGCAGGCGCCGAC
>CAIXSE010000060.1 GCA_903921965.1 uncultured Thermoleophilia bacterium
GGCGGGGCGGGGCGCCGCCGGCGCCCCGCCCCGCCGCCTACCCTTCGGTCCCGCCCGCCGGGCCCGGGCCGCCGAGCACCGAGTACACGAGCTCGCGGCCGCAGGATCCGCAGCGGCCGCTCGAGCTCGGCAGGACCTCGTGCGCCGACCTGCGCGTCGGCCACAGCCTGGAGGTCGGCGTCCACGTCACCACCGCCCCGCACACCGGGCAGTAGCCCTCGCTGCCCGGCCCGCGGTCCGGCGTACCGCCCGCGGCGGTGCCACCCGGTCCACTCCGCACCACGTCACCCACCCTTCCGCAGTGTCCCGCCCGTCGCCGATGTCCCATTGACAGGTGACCAGTCCTGGCGCATCCTACCCGGCATCTTTCGCGGGCGTCCGCCTGCCACTTCACGAAAGGAAGCACACATGCGCAGAACCCGCATGGTCGTGACTCTCGTGGTCGTCCTCGCCGTCTTCGCGTCGGCTCTCCTGATGGGCGCCTGCAGCGGCAGCGTGAACATCGGCACGAGCTCGTCGCCCACGCCGGCCGGCCCCGTCACCTACACCGACCCCGACTACGGCTACTCCATCACCTACGACGGCATGTTCACGAAGGGCAAGTCCAAGGACTCGACGTCGGCCGGCAGCAGCTCCGCGTCGGACGTCATCTTCGCCGACGAGAACGGCACCGTGGCGTCGGACACCTACCTGGACGCCATCAAGGTCTCGGTGTACGACCTCGCGCGGTCGGTGAAGCCGGCGGAGGTCCCGGACCTCGAGAAGGAGATGCAGGGGATCCTCGACGAGGTGCTCGCCTCACAGAAGAACGCCCAGGTCGTGCAGCCGCTCACCTTCGTCAAGATCAACGGCATCCCCGGCTTCGCCACGAAGTACACGTTCGAGGACCTCGGGCAGCAGCTCACCATCGCCTCCATGTTCCTGTTCAAGGGCGCCCACGAGTACCAGGTCTCGACGCAGTCGGCCACGAGCCGCTGGGACGAGCTCAAGGGCAAGTTCGAGTCCGCCGTACAGTCGTTCACGGTCAAGTAGACCGGCCGCGCGCGGCGGCGCGCGTGGCCGCGGCGGCGGGGCGGACCTGACGCGGGTCCGCCCCGCCGCCGTGCATGAGGCGCGGCCCGCCCGCTTTCGGGGTATGTGAGAGCCGTGAGCCGCCCGCCCACCAGACGGCGCCTGCTGCGCCACCTCATCTTCCTCGCCCTGGCGGCGGTCGGTCTGTACGTCGTCTGGCCCACGCTCTGGGACGTGTTCTCCGCGCTGCCGGACCTCCGCGACATGGCGCCGTGGTGGTTCGCGGGCATGGCCGGCGCCATCGCCGCGAGCCTGTGCTGCGTGTGGTGGCTCTACCGCGTGGTGCTGCACGTGCACGACTGGCGTCTCATCGCCACCTCGCAGCTGGCCAGCAGCTCGTTCGGCCGCATCGTGCCGGGCGGCTCCGCCGGCACGGCCGCCGTGCAGTACCAGATGCTGACCATGGCCGGCGTGCCGGGCGGACGCGCCGGCAGCAGCATCGCCGCGGTGAGCTTCATCAGCGGGCTGGCGAGCCTGGTGCTGCCGCTGTTCGCGCTGCCCGCGCTCGTCGGCACCATCGCGGTGGAGAGTACGCTCCGCAGAGTGGGGCTGTACGGCCTCGGCCTGTGCGCCGTGGCGGTGGCCGCGGCCGTGGTCATCCTCACGGTGGACCACCCCCTGCACTGGCTCGGGCGCGGCCTGGACTGGGTCAGGGGGGTGGTGCTTCGTCATCCCTCGAAGCACCCCGACATCGCCGATCGCCTGCTCGCGGAGCGCGACATCGTGCGCCGCGTGCTCGGCGGCCACTGGCACCGGGCCGCGCTGGCGGCGGCCGGGCAGCGCGGCTTCGACTTCCTGGCACTCGTCCTGGCCGTGTACGCCACGGGCGCCCGGCCCAACCTCTTCCTGGTGCTGCTCGCCTACGCCGTGTCGCAGATCCTCGTCGTGGTGCCCATCACGCCCGGTGGCCTCGGGTTCGTGGAGGTCGGGCTCGTGGGCTTCCTGCGGTTCGCCGGCATGGACCCCGCCGCGGCGCTCGGCGCGACGCTCGCCTACCGTCTGTTCTCGTACTGGCTGCCCCTGCCGGCCGGCGGCGCGGCCTACGGCCTGTACGTGCACCGCTTCCACCGCAGGGTCTCGACGGTGGCGGTGTACGTCCCCCGGCCCGGCGAGGAGGGCTTCGAGGCGGATACGCCCGGCGAGGAAAGCTGAGGCCGGAACCGGCGTGCAAGAAGAAGGGCCGGAGGCGGCACGCGCCCCCGGCCCTTCTCGCGCTCGTCGCCGGGCATCGTCCCGGCGCGGCGACCGGCGTCAGGTCACTGCGGCGCCGGCACGTAGTTCTTGACGAAGCGCACGCTGATGGTGTGTGGCCCCCAGAGCGGCGCGAACGTGTACGAGATGCGCGGCGTGGGCTGGATCGCCACGCCGTCCACCCTGACCTCGAACACCGCGTAGCCCACGTCGGGCGTGAAGCGGTACGTCGGCGTGCTCCCCCAGGCGTAGGTCATGGGGATGGCCGGGCTGATGCGTCCGTGCCCCGCGAGCCCGCCGACGACCGACGGCGTCACGGTGTAGGTGTCGATCGCGAAGCTCGCCTGCAGGCGGTGGCCGGACCTGACGGAGGTGAACGTGTACGCCGTGGTGGGGGCGACCGGGACGCCGTCCACGAGCAGCCGGTCGAGGTGGTAGTTCGGCTGCGGGGCGACGTTCACCGTGAGGCTGCCGAGGAACGGCACCTGCGTCGTCCCGGCGGGGCTCACGGAGCCGCCCGCCGTGGTCGCCGTGGCGGTGATCGGGTAGGTCAGGCTGGTCGCGTAGGTCACCGCGATGGTGTGGTTGCTCGTGAGCGGCGGGAACGTGTAGGTGTTCCCGACCGGCGTCACCGGCTGCCCGTCGACCGTGACCGAGTCGAGGGAGAAGCCGGGGCCGGGCGTGAACGTGAAGGTCGGCGTGGCGCCGGCCTCGTACGTCTGCGGCGTCGCGGGGCTGATGAAGCCGCTCCCGCCGGCGACCTTGGGGGTGACGACGACCGTGAGCGGGGCGAGCCTGGCCCACCACGTGCCCCACACGCCGCCCCAGTCACCGGGCCTCTTGATGATCTTGGTGATCGAGGTGTCGGTGGGGATCAGCTTCGAGTACTCGTCCACGACCCACAGGTCGGCGTCGTTGGACGGGTCGACCTGCGCCTTGCTGTAGTCGCCCCAGCGGTTGCGGCCCAAGCCGTAGTCCTTCTGGTAGAGGTCCTCGCCGTACTTGTAGACCACCGGCCCGCGCATGGAGCCGGCGGGGTCGGTGCCGGCTCGCATCGCGTACCCGGCCGAGGGCCACTGGGCGGAGGAGAACTGCGAGAAGCCGACCAGCGCGTCGCCGGCCTTGTTCACGGCGATGTGCGCGTACGCGTACCACTTGCCGCCGTTGTCGACGGTGGCCGCCGGGTCCTCGATGAGGCCGCCGTCGGTGACGTCGCCGGTGGCCGCGGAGAGCCTGGTCCACAGGATCGCCGTGTGGCTGAGCGTCCCGCCCGCGGGCAGGCCGACGGTCTGCGTGTAGTAGATCGAGCCGTCGCGGGCCACAGGGGTCGAGCGGATCATGTCGTCCTGGCAGTCGACGCCCATCGGGCTGGGGACTTCAGGCGTGGCCTGCTGCGGCAGGATGTTTCCCCACGGCGAGGTCCAGTCGATGCCGCGGTCACGCGCCGGCCCGAACATGTAGATCGGCGCACCCGTCTTCGGGTTCTTCGTGATCGTGTCCACGTAGTACGTGCGCGTCTCCCACCACGGCTGGGTCACCACGTAGAGCGTGTCGTCGGTGGGCGAGTAGGAGGCCGCCGGGGAGGCCGTGTACTGGGTGCCGTAGGCCATCCACCCCGTGAAGGTCCCCGCGCGGAGCTGCGGGTAGTCGACGATGAGCATCTCGGAGCCGTGGTACTCCCAGTCCGCGTTGCCGAACATGTTGACGTTGATGGCGATGTAGTCCTTGTTGAAGCCGATGGTGGGGAAGTCGGCCCAGTCGACCAGCGACGGGTCGGCGGCGATGCGGTACAGGGACCACTGGCCGCTCGGGTCGGACGTCTGCGAGATGCCGAGCAGGATGGCCGAGTCGTTGCCGTCGAACTCGTCGAAGGCCAGCGCCGTCGCGATCCAGCGGTCGTTGA
>CAIXSE010000061.1 GCA_903921965.1 uncultured Thermoleophilia bacterium
CTTGTCGCGGTGGTAGGCGATGTCGCTGAGGAAGTAGGTGGGGTCGCCGGTCTGGCGGATGAGCACGCGGTCCTTGTCGTCGCCGTACTCGGTGGTGCGCAGCCAGCAGGCGCCGTCCTGGTCGTACAGGAGCCGCTCGCCGTCCAGGTCGGCGAGCGACTTGCCCACCTCGCCGCTGAAGCCGCGGTGCGCGCCCTCGCCCTGGTAGAGCGTGCTCTCGGGCGTCCACACGTCGAACGGCACGCGCAGCCGCTCCAGGGTGACCTTGAAGCCGGCGAGGATCGCGTCGCGCCCCCAGAGCTTGAGCTCCTGCAGCGTCGCCGGGTCGAGCGCCTCCACGTCGGGGCTCGCGGCGGCGACGGCCTCACGGTAGCGCTCGCCGCGCTCGGCGATGAGCACGTCGGCGAGGTCGAGGAGGTACTCGCCCCGGTAGCCTTCTTCGGGGACCGGCGTGTCGAGCCCCAGCCGCTGGCCGTAGCGCGCCGCGAGCGACTGCGCGAAGCGCGTCATCTGCGTGCCGTGGTCGTTGACGTAGAACTCGCGCGTCACGTCGTGGCCGACGTACTCGAAGATGCGGCAGAGGGCGTCGCCGTAGGACGCGTACCGCGCGTGGCCGACGTGCAGCGGACCCGTGGGGTTCACGCTCACGAACTCGACGTTCATCTTGACGCGCCTGCCGGCGGGCAGGGCGCCGCGGCCGTACGCCGTGCCCTCCGCGACGACGCGCGACACCGCGCCGGCGTACCAGGCGTCGGCGAGGAACAGGTTGAGGAAGCCGGGGCCGGCCACCTCGACGCGCGCGCAGACTGCGGCGCCGGGGCCGGCGAGCCAGCGCTCGCCGAGGGCCGCCGCGAGGTCGCGCGGTGCCGTGCGCGCCAGCTTGGCGCTCATCATGGCGGCGTTGGTCGTGAGGTCGCCGTGCTCGGCCCGCTGCGCCGGCGAGAGCTCGACGGCCGGGGCCGCGGCGACGTCGGCCCCTGCTTCGGCCAGCAGTTCCGCGAGCGTGCCGGCGATGGAAGCGGCGAGGCCGTTCAGGTCGAAGAGGTCGTCAGTCATCAGTCACACCAGGGTCCGTGGCCGGGCCGCCGGCCGGACGGCCGGCGCGGGCGGCTCGCCGAGGCGCGGCAAGCGGCGCACCCCTCGGCGAGGAAGTTCCTGCCGCTCATTGTACCTTGCCGGGGGAGGCGGGCGCCGGGCCGCGGGTTCAGTGGTGGTACGGCTGCCCGGCGAGGATCTTGCAGGCGCGGAAGACCTGCTCCAGCAGCACCACGCGCGCGAGCTGGTGCGGCAGGGTCAGCGACGACAGCGAGACGAGGTCGCGGCACTGCTCGAGAACGTCGGGAGCCAGCCCCAGGGAGCCGCCGACCACGAACCCCACGCCGCCGCGCTCGAACCCCCGCTGCAGCCACGCCGCGAACGACTCGGTGTCCATCTGGCGCCCCTCGACCGCGAGCGCCGCCACAACGGGCGTCTTCGGCCACGCGGCCAGCAGGCGCCGGCCCTCGTCGCGCAGCACCTCCGAGGGGTCGCGCCCACGGAGCGGCACCTCTTTGAGCTCGCGGACGCTCACGGCCGCGAGCGGCTTGAGGAGCTCGACGTAGTGGGTGGCGGCCGGGACTAAGTCGCGGTGCAGGCCTCCCACCGCGAGGATCTCGACGCGGGCGGCCACGGCGAAGGTCAGCCGCGCGGCGGGTGCGAGTAGAAGGCGACGCGGCCGCAGCCCCCGGCGCGGGCCGCGTACATCGTGGTCGTCGCCTTGGCGACGAGGTCTTCGAGCGACGTCCCGTCCTGGGGGAACAGCGCGACGCCGGCGGAGGCGGTCAGCGAGACGGCGCCGTCGGCCACGGCCGCGGCCAGCTCGGAGGTCGCGCCGAGGATCCGCGCGAGCACCGCGCCGACCTGCTGCTCGGCCGTCTCCGGCAGTACCAGGACGAACTCGTCGCCGCCGTACCGGCACACCAGGTCGCAGCTGCGCAGCTGCGCCGTGAGGGCGGCGGCCCAGTGGCACAGCACCTCGTCGCCGCCCTCGCGCCCGGCCTCGTCGTTCACGGCGCGGAAGCCGTCGAGATCCACGAAGGCGACCGCGACCGTGCGCCCGTGGCGCGTGGCCCGCGCGAACTCGAACTCGGCGTGCTCGCGGAGCCGGCGGAAGTTGAGAAGCCCGGTGAGCGGGTCGCGCGCCTCGTGCTCGCGCCGCTCGTTGATCATGCGCAGGTTGTCGAGCGCCACCTCGGACTGGTCGGCGAGCTGCGCGAGGAGGCGGCGCTGAGCCTCCGGGTGGAACCCGTTCTCCTGGTACGCGTACCCCTGTGGCCCCGCGTACCCCTCGAACTGGCAGACGGTGTCGCCGAGGCTCCAGCACAGCGTCTCCTTGGTGACCACCGCCGTGCCGAGCACCTCCTCGAGGACGCCGTCCACGATGCCGCGCTCGACGTCGCAGACGGGCGTGCCCGTCGGCGGCAGGAGCTGGCAGCTGGCGCAGTGCGAGAGCTTGACCAGCACGCGCTCCTGGTCGAGCTCGACCTCGAGGTCGCCGAGGCCCATGTCGCGGAACCACTCCCTGAGCGCCTGGATGGAGCGCAGCCCGAGCGAGGCGCTGAACCGTTTGCCGGCCACGTACAGGGCCGGTCCGGCGCTGGCCCCGAGCAGCTCGGGCAGGATGCAGAACTGGAGCAGGCGGAACAAGGCCGCCGGCACCGTCGCGCCCGCCTGCGTGTGTTCCACCACTGCGGCGGGCCCGGGCCACACCCGGCGGTCGGCGGACGACGAGAGCGCGATGACGTTGCGCAGCGTGCGCGCGAACGCGGCGGCGAGGGAGATCTCTTCCTGCGAGCGGAGCGCCATACCCTTCCTCTCGGCGGCGCGCAGCGGGACTCCATGGGACACTCGTCCACCCTCCGGGCTGCGGCGGCGCCCGTATACTATAGAAGAACCCGCCCGGACCGCCCGCTCGCGCGGGGCCCCACGGCGGGCTGTTGCCCATCCTGAGAACACTTCCGAGGTGGCGTGCATGTCCGAGACCAAACAGTCGCTGCGCCGCTCCGCCCTCGCCGCCCGCGACGCCATCGTCGCCGAGGAGCGCGCGCGCCGCAGCGCCGCCATCTGCGACCGCGCGCGCGAGCTGCCCGAGCTCGCCGCGGCGCAGACGGTGATGATCTTCGCCGCGTTCCGCACCGAGATCGACACCGGGCCGCTCATCGACTGGGCACTCGCTCAGGGCAAGGTGGTGGCGCTGCCGCGCATCACCGGGCCACGCAAGATGCTCGCCTTCCGCGTCGACGACGTGCAAGCAGACCTGGAGCCGGGAACGTGGGACATCCCCGAACCCACCCGGGCCTGCGAGCTGGTGGACCCCCGGGACATCGACGCGGTCGTCGTGCCGGGTGCCGCCTTCGACTGCGACGGCCACCGCTGCGGCTACGGCGGCGGCTTCTACGACAACTACCTTCCGCAGACACGCGAGGGTGTCCCGCGGGTGGCACTCGCCTTCGAGGCGCAGATCGTCGACCAGCTGCCCTGCGAGGCCCACGACCTGCCGGTGACGGTCATCGTCACCGAGGACCGCGTCATCCGGCCGGCGTAGCGTCCCTACTTGAGGTCAAGGGCGGCGGCCAGGCCGGCGGCCAGCGTGCGCGCCGCCGCCAGCGCGTCGGGCTGCTGCGCGACGGCCCCGCGGCCGTCGGGCCCCAGCCCGTCCGCGAACACCCCGCAGGTGAACGTCGGCACCTCGCTCACGGTGGAGAGCGCCACATACCGGCGCATCGCGTCGAGCGCGTCGTCGAGCCCCGTCTCGGCGGTGACGGCCAGCAGGCCGACGGCGCGCGCCGGCAGCCACTGGTCGTGCGAGTAGCGGAACACGTTGCGGTCCATGAACGCCTTGAGCTGCGCCGTGACGTTCTCGTAGTACACGGGGCTCGCCAGCAGCAGCCCGTCGGCGGCGTACACGAGGTCGAGCACGGCTTCGGCGTCGTCGCGCTGCGGGCACACCTTGAAGCGGGCGCACTCCTCGTGGCCCACGCACGGGCCC
>CAIXSE010000062.1 GCA_903921965.1 uncultured Thermoleophilia bacterium
GCGAGCACGCCGAACGCGCCGATGCAGAAGAGGCACACCGAGAGCGAGAGCCACCAGTACAGCGGGTTCACGGCCTCTCCTCCTCACGGCGCGCCAGCACGATGGCGCCGATCATGGCGGCCACCAGCACCAGCGAGACGAGTTCGAACGGGAACACGTAGCCGGCGAACAGGAGGCGAGAGAGCTCGCGCAGCCCGGGATTGAGCGCCCTTTCGCCGATACGGCCGACGGAGGAGCCGGCGATGACGGCGACGACGACGCCCGCGGAGACGATCGCGAGCGGGGCGGCGATGGCCGTCTGGCGGTTGAAGAACTGCTCGAAGCCGCCGGACTGCACCTCGGTGAGCATGATCGCGAACAGGATCACGATGGAGATGGCGCCCACGTACACGAGCAGCTGCACGATGGCGGCCAGCGACGCGGCCAGCAGTGCGTAGGCGAAGGCGACACCGAGGAAGCAGAAGACCATCGAGACGGCCGAGTACATGATCTTCTTGAAGACCACGACGCCCAGCGCGCAGATGAGGATCCACGCCGCAAGGATGAAGAACAGCCAGGGATGGAAGTCGCCGCCGGACATCAGTGGTGGCCTCCCGGTTCGTCGAGGACGATCGGGTCGTCCTTGATGGGCTCCCACGTCCAGCCCTCGCCGCGCTCGGCGTCGAGCACGTGCGGCACGAGGTCCCTCAGCGTCTCGCGCAGCGGTTCGGCGGGCCGCGGCTCGCGCACGAAGAGCGACTGTGTCGCGAGCGTGGTGCGGCTGTAGTTGGCGAGTTCGAAGAAGTCGGACTGCTCGAGGGCGCTGTACGGACAGACCTCGACGCACTCGCCGCAGAAGATGCAGCGGCTCTCGTCGAGGTCGTAGCTCTCAAGGCGCCGCGGATTGGTCTCGATGGAGCCCGTCGGGCACGTCTCGGCGCACTTGCCGCAGCTCACGCAGCCGACCAGCTGCAGCGGCAGGTTGTCGGCGGTCGACACGATGGAGTCGAAGCCGCGGCCCATGTTGTCGTAGCAGCTCGAACCGACTTCCATGCGGCACACGCGCACGCAGCGCCCGCAGCTGATGCAGCGATTGGGCTCGCGCATGATGAAGTCGTGACGGAAGTCGGCCGGGTAGTCGTGGGCGTCGCCGCCGTGGAAGCGGTTCTTGAAGACCTCGTACTCGATGGAGTACTTCTGCAGGTCGCACTTGCCGCTCGCCGGGCAGTGGCACTGCAGGCACAGCTCGGCGCCGCGCACGGCCTCTTCCTCGGGGAAGCCCAGCTCGATCTGACTGAAGTTGGTCTTGCGCGCCTCGGGCTCCAGCTTGGGCATCGTGGCCGCCGGGCTGGGGCAGGTGACGTCGGTGGTCATGTCGATGAACGTGGGCGGCACCTCGGCCATGCGGGCCACCGTCGGGTCGATGGCGGCCTTCGCCGCCAGCGCCTCGAAGAACGGGGTACGCCGCAGATCGGCGAGGGACTCGTGCACCTCGGCCATGTCGAGGCCGCGCAGGTACGCGTCCATGCTCCACGCGGCCTTCTTGCCCTGGGCGATGGCCTGGATGACGGTCTGGGCGCCGAGGACGACGTCGCCGCCGGCGAACACGCGCGGGTCGGCGGTCTGGAAGGTCCAGTCGTCGACCTCGATGGTGCGCCACTTGGTGCGCTTGACGCCCTGCTCCTCGCTGGTGCCGTCGAGCTTGGGGAACTGGCCGATGGCGGTGATGACCTGGTCGCACTCGATGATGAACTCGCTGCCCTCGACCGGCACCGGACGGCGGCGGCCGGAGGCGTCGGGCTCACCGAGCTCCATGCGCTGCATCTCGATGCCGGTGCACCTGTTGGCGGCGTCGGTGACGACGCGCACGGGGGCGACCAGCAGCTCGAACTTGACGCCCTCCTCCTCGGCCTCGTCGACCTCGGTGTGGTGGGCGGGCATCTCCTTGCGCGAGCGGCGATAGAGGCACGTGACCTCGGCGGCGCCCTTGCGGATCGACGTGCGGCAGGCGTCCATGGCCGTGAAGCCGCCGCCGATCACGGTGACCTTGTTGCCCACGTGCACGTCGCCGTTGAGCTCGAGGTCGCCGAGGAAGTCAACGGCCGTGACGACGCCCTCGGCGTCTTCGCCGGGCACGCCCATGTCGTTCGAGTTGAACGCGCCGAGCGCCAGGAACACGGCGTCGAAGCCCTGCTCGAAGAGGTCCTCGATCTGGAAATCGGCGCCGAGGCGCGCGCCGGACTGCAGCTCGACGCCGAGACGCCAGAGGATGTTGGTCTCGGCGTCGAGGACGTCGCGCGGCAGACGGTAGCTCGGGATGCCGTAGCGCAGCATGCCGCCGATCTTGGGCAGCGCCTCGAAGATCTTCACCGAGTGACCCTCGAGCCGCGCGTAGAAGGCGGCGGCCATGCCGGCGGGGCCGCCGCCGATCACGGCGATGCGCTTGCCGGTGTCGGCCTTGGGCTCGACCGGCAGCAGCAGCTCGCCCTCCTGCTCCGCGTCCCTGGTCTGGTCGGCCATGAAGCGGTGCAGCTGGCAGATGGTGATGGGTTCCTCGATCAGCTGGCGGCGGCACGGGCCCTCGCAGGGGCGCGGGCAGACGCGGCCGAGCACGCCGGGGAACGGCAGGTCCTCGCGCAGCTTGCGCACGCCGTTCTCGTAGTCGCGCTGCGAGATGTAGTCGAGGAACTGCGGGATCTTGATGTGCGTCGGGCAGGCGTCGCGGCACGGCGGCGTGCAGAACGAGTTGTGGTCGCTCAGCAGCAGCTCGAGGTACAGGTGCCGCATGGCGCGGATCTTGTCGGTGTCGGTGCGCACCACCATGCCGTCGGCGACGGCGGCGGAGCAGCTCGGCACCATCTTGCGGGCGCCCTCGACCTCGACGATGCACATGCGGCAGGCGGCCGTGGCGGGCAGGCGCGGCTCGTAGCACAGCGTCGGGATGCCGATGCCGACGCGCCGGGCCGCCTCCAGGATGGTCTCGCCGTGGTCGCACGCGACCTCGCGCCCGTCGATGGTGACCAGCACCTGGCCGGGTCGGACCTGCGTCTGGGGGATGTTCTCGACCGTCGTCGCCATGTGACCTCTTACGCCTCGTGACCCGCGGCCGCGGCCTGGGCGACGCCGGAGTGGACCTTCACCGCGTCGAACTTGCAGACCTGACGGCAGGTGTCGCACTTGATGCAGTTGCTCGCGTCGATGACGTGCGGCTGCTTCTTCTCGCCGGTGATGCACGACGTGGGGCACTTCTTGGCGCAGAGGATGCAGCCGGTGCACGCGTCGGCGTCGATGTAGTACTCGATGAGGGCCTTGCACCTGCCGGCGGGGCAGCGCTTCTCGCGGATGTGCGCCTCGTACTCGTCGCGGAAGTACTTGATCGTCGTGAGCACAGGGTTCGGGGCGGTGCCGCCGAGCGCACACAGGGTGCCCTCGACGACGTAGTGGCCCATCTCCTCGAGCAGTTCGATGTCGCCCTCGCGCCCGTCGCCCTCCATGATGCGGTCGAGGGTCTCGAGCATGCGCTTGGTGCCGAGCCGGCACGGCACGCACTTGCCGCACGACTCCTTCTGCGTGAAGTCGAGGAAGAAGCGCGCGAGGTCGACCATGCAGGTCTCCTCGTCCACGACGACCATGCCGCCGGAGCCGACGATGGCGCCGGTCGCGGCGAGGCTCTCGTAGTCGACCGGCGTGTCGAGCAGGCTCGCCGGGACGCAGCCGCCGGAGGGACCGCCGAGCTGGACCGCCTTGAACTGCTTGCCGTCCTTGATGCCGCCGCCGACGTCGAAGATGAGGTGGCGAAGGCTCGAGCCCATCGGCACCTCGACGAGGCCGCCGTTGACGATCTTGCCGGCCAGGCTGAAGGCCTTGGTGCCGCGGCTGGTCTCGGCGCCGAGGGCGGAGTACGCGTCGGCGCCGTGCGTGATGATCCAGGGGATGTTGCTGAAGGTCTCGACGTTGTTGATGTTCGTGGGCTTGCCCCACAGGCCCGAGACGGCCGGGAACGGCGGACGGGTACGCGGCATGCCGCGCTTGCCCTCGATCGAGGCGATCAGCGCCGTCTCCTCGCCGCACACGAAGGCGCCGGCGCCGAGCTTGAGGTGCAGGTTGAACTCCCAGCCGGTGCCGAAGACGTCCTTGCCCAGGAAGCCGCGCGCCTCGGCGTCGGCGACCGCCTTGGTGAGACGCTTGACCGCCACCGGGTACTCGGCGCGCACGTACACGTACCCCTCGTGCGCGCCGATGGCGTAGCTGCCGATGATCATGCCCTCGATGACCGCGTGGGGGTCGCCTTCGAGGATGGAGCAGTCCATGAACGCGCCGGGGTCGCCCTCGTCGGCGTTGCAGATGAGGTACTTCTCGTCGCTCTGCGACTGGTTGGCGAACTTCCACTTCACGCCGGTCGGGAAGCCGGCGCCGCCGCGCCCGCGGATCCCGGAGTCGGTGACGTGCTGGATGATCCACTCCGGCGTCTTCTCCGAGAGTGCCGTGCGCGCGGCCTCGTAGCCGCCACGCGCGATGTACTCGTCGATGCTCTCGGGGTTGATGACGCCCACGTCGCGC